>JBDROI010000131.1:0-2706 GCA_043810245.1 Microcaldota archaeon | reverse complement strand
TCTTCTGGCGCATAGCCTGCTTTGAGCCAGTTTTCAATGAACGGGCGCAGGTATTCGACGCCTTTGGGGTCTTTGAGCATTTCGCCCACTTTCTTCCAGTCGCGGTAGATTTGGTGGTAAAGAATTATGTCTGCAAACTGCGCCTTCCAGTTTATTTTTCCATTGCTTGCGAGCGCGAATGCAACTGATTTCTTTCTGTCTGCGCGCGAAAGAGGTTCGTCTATGTTGAGCGCTGAAGCGTAAACAAAATCGTCCATGAGCAGAAGCAGTTTGTTGCCAGTTGGATCGAAGTCCTTGTTTTCCTGAACATCGGGGCGGAAAAGTGCGTACTTGATTACTTCGGGCGGAACAAAATTGAGAATGTCGCGCACGCCCATTCCTATTCCCTGCGATTTGGAGTACTTCTTTCCTCCGAGAAGAACAAAGCCGAATTTGAAGCCTATTGGGGGCTTCTTTTTGAAGAGCTGCTCAATGACTTCTTTGCACGTATCCCAGGAGCCTCCGCGCGTATGATGGTCCATGCCTGCTCCTTCAATGCTGGTTTTGAAGTAGTCCATCCAGGTAGGCCAATGAAGGCGCCAGGTTAGCTTGTATTTGTGGTCCGCAAGTTTGTTTTCTCCTTTGTGCCCGCATCCTGAAACGTATTTGAGCTTCTTAATGCATGAGTATTTGTAGGAATCTTCTGTTGATTCAGTGATGCTGGTAGTTGCAATTTTTCCGCAGTTTTCGCAGACTACCATGAGCGGAGACCAATCTTTTGGAAGCTCTGAATTAAGCGAAGTTTTGGAAACTATTTCGCGCGCTTTCTCCTTGTTTTTTAGGAAGAATTTTGCGTAATCATCCCACTTTCCGCGCTTGTAGATGTCGCTCGCTTTCACGACGTTTGCCTTCACTCCAAGCTTCTCCATAACTTCAAGAGACTCTTTGAGGAAATGGTCGCCAAAAGATGGGCAGCAGCCTAGAGGATCTGGAACTTCGGAGAGCGGCTTTCCCAAGTGGGGCTCGAGAAGTTCTTTGTATTGCTCAAAACCGCGCGGAATTGCATCGAATGCATCGTAGATGTCTGCAACGAAGTAGAACTCGTTTTTGTTGCCTGCTTTCTTCATGCATTCCGAAATTGCAAAAGGAAAGAGAAATTCGCAGAGAGTTCCTAGATGGGTGGGCCCGCTCGTAGTCATGCCTGCCGAGACTATATAGGGCGCCTTTCTGCCTTCGACTGCAAGCTCGGCAAGATTTTCGGCCCAGTGCTTGCTGTTCTTTTCCTCGTTTTCTTTTTCTTTCTCGGGGTTCATAAGTTAATTTTGCTTCGAAAACTTAAATACTTATAGTCCAAAGAGGAGAAGCATTTTAAGCTTGAGGAAGCACAAAAAACAAACGTGGGAGATATGAGTAAAACTGCTATTGCTACAGCTGGAGCGTTGACTACACGGACGCAAAATTTGCAGGGACGCGCATTCTTCCGCGATTCACTAAGCGAAGGGCTTCTCGTAATTGGAAAAAAGAGCGCGGATACATTAGCCCACCATATTATATTTGAGTCAGAAGGCGAGAAACGCGAGGCAATTTTCCACGCCCCGCGAGGCATAAATGTACAGGAGATGCTTCTGTTGCTGCCGGTGCAGGTGGAACTCAAGACTGATGCGCAGTTTGGAATTTATGTGGTGAGCATAGAAGGCAGAGAAAACTGGCAGTTCTACTTCAAAAAGAATGGAAAGATGGGGCTCCCGCACGCGAGAACTCCGATTGGCGCGCTGTTCGCAAGGGCAGATAATATAATTCCGGACGAGCCTCTTGAAATATTGTGGAAAAACGAAATTGTCTTGGAGGACATTTCACTGCCTGGCCAGAAAACAGTTGGTTGCCCAAATGAGATTAAGATTGTTGAACGAAACTTCCGCTCAAGCGAACTTGATGTGTTCACTGAAAGCGGAGGGAGTTCTGCCCAAAATGGTAAAGCACGTCCTATGAATGTGCCACATCTGCGTTTTCTAATCCCGACTACTACGATTACTAGTATGCAAAAAGAAAAAGTTGAGGTAATGCTCGCAGTAGCTGAGAGGAAAGAGAGGAGAGGAGAAGTTGCTTGCTACATTGCAGTTGAAAGCAAAGGAAAGAACGAAGAAAAAGTGGCTGTTGAAAATTATGCGTATCTTCCGATTTATGTTAGGGAAAACGGAAGAGTAGAGAAAAGAAAAGGAATAGAACCACGTATTAAAGCTTGCGCAATGCAAGCTTCTGAAAAAAAAGAAGGGCGAATGCGAAAGAGCAAGAGCGCGAAAGTTGCTGAAGCATATGCAAAGAGCGAAGAGAAAAAGAAGGAAAAGAAATCAGCAGACGTTGAAAGAAAATCCGAGAATTTTCTGCAGAGAGCACTTAATTTTGTTTCGAAAAAAGTTTTGGAAACGCACAAGAAACTGCATGAAATTGCTGTTGCTGCTGAAAAATTCAAGGCGCGCGCGCTTGAAGTCTGCGCACTTGCAGCGCGCGTAATAAAAAGAGAAATCCGCGCGTGCGCGCAGAGAATTGCGCGCGCACTTGTGGAACTTGCTGAAAGATTGAAAGAGGTAGTAATTAGAATTCGCTTTTTAGTCTCGCGCGCGTTACTTAATCTGTTTTTGAGAAGTTTTAGTTTAACAAGGGGGAGGGTCAGGAGGACCGGATCGAGCAGGTAGCTCGATTGGTCCATAAGTCCGATGCGTCGGACTT
>JBDROI010000130.1:0-2999 GCA_043810245.1 Microcaldota archaeon | reverse complement strand
TCTCAAGCTTCAGCGCTTCTTTGGGCTCAACCCACTTCCACTCTTTCATTTCGCGCCCGTCAACTTTTACGTTCTCGCTTTTCGCTTTGCACACATAGTCAAGAAAAATGAAATGCCTAGGTTTGTAGTATTCTTTTGAATAGATCGCCTGCTGCATCATTAAAAACTCGCCCACCTCTACTTCCAAGCCCACTTCTTCCTTTACTTCGCGTGCAAGCGCCTCTTCCGCGCGCTCGCCAAGCTCAATATGGCCTCCCGGAATAGTCCATTTATTCGCCCACTTGGGAGAGCGAGCGAGTAGAACTTCGCCACGCGCGTTGAAAATTAGCGCTCCAACAGTTACGTGCGGGTATACCTGCTCCACAAAATCACAAGTGCGGGGGGTGAGATACACAAACTTCGAGGAGTTTTTGATAAAACTTTTTTCCCAAAAAGTTTTTTGAACTCACGGAGGCGCTAAGCCACAGGGTCCTAAGCCCTGCCCATTAGACCTGGCTCTGGTACCCCCGCATATTAGCTATTTTTGCTTGCCAATCTATTTAAAATAGAAGGACTTAATTATTAATGCAAAATCTGCAACCTGTAAACGTTTCAAAAAACTCGCAAGCAGTGCGAGAACAAAAACTCGAGGTGTATACAATGGCAGTTAAGGGCGACGACCTAATTAAATCATGCATGCTGTGCTATTCAAACAAGGGGCTGTCGGTGCGTCTCGAAGCAGGTGCAGGCGGCATTTACACGTGCCCGTGCGATAAAACTCACAAATTCGTGATAAAGGCAGGGTGCCTAAAGAGGATTTAACATGGTAAAAAACGCAAATGAAGTAACCGAAGAAACAATAAACCAAGGCGGTGTTCTCGCACTTTTCTACTTTGACGTGCAGGGAAACAACGAGGAAATGCTCAAAAATTCGCTCGTTGAGTTCGTGGGCCGCATAACCCACGAGGCGGGAGTCGTTTACGCAATCGGCAGAATTGAGGAAGTCATAAAGATGGAAGACACGTTCGTAACTTCTGCAGAAGTAAAGCTTCTGGCAAAGGACTTTTCAACTCTCTTGAACGTTGCAATCCGTTATGGGCCCATAGGTGCAGAAATTCTCAAACCAAATTCAATAACTCTTTCAATGAGCGACGCCCAGGGAATCGTGTTAAACCTCGCGCAGACGAGCCACGAATTCTCAAAATTCGTAATGGAGAAGCTTCTTACAAAAGATGAGCAGGAGAAATTCAGGCGCGAGATGGTGCGCCGAGCAGAAGCAGGAAAACAGCTTCTGAATAAAAAAGAAGGAAAAAAGGAGGAAGGTGCTCCAAATGCGGGCAACTAAGAAAAAATCAGCTTCAAAGCCAAAGCCCAAATCCTCAGAACCTAAATTAACCCAGACTGGAATAGACGGATTGGACCAACTCGTAAGCGGAGGTTTTCCACCCGGAAGCATCGTAACACTAACTGGGGAAACCGGCACTGGGAGAACCACATTTGCAATGCAGTTTCTATACAACGGCGCAGTAAAATACAAAGAGCCAGGAATCTACATCTCCTTTGAAGAGCCCAAATATCTTCTTTTCAGAAATATGCAGCGCTTCAAATGGAATCTGGAAAAACTCGAAGCCGAACACAAACTCGTATTTATCCAATACCCCCCACACGAAATCGATCATTTTCTTATGCAGGAAAACGTAATTCACGAGCTCGTGCGCGAACTTGGAATAAAACGCATGGTAATAGATTCTATAACTCCGCTTGCACTTCTCTACTCAGACGAGCAGGAGCGAAGAAAAGCCTTCCTAAGCTTGATTGACAAACTGCGCAAATGGGGCTGCACAACATTGATTCTCGCAGGAAGCACAGAAAGCAGGGCAAACACCCCGAACTCAGCCTACGGAATAGAGAACCTCTCAGACGGCTGGATTTCGCTATACCAAATTCGAGATGGAATGGAAAGAAAGCGCGCGCTTGAAATAATAAAATTCCGCGGAGTTTCCCACGGATGCAAACTATGTCCAGTGAAGCTCTCGCAAACTGGAATAAAAATAGAATCAAAAGGAAAATAATCGGTGGCTCATATGGATTTAGACCCCTGGGGAAATGAACTGGTAAACTACGACAAGCTTTTCTCAGAATTCGGAATGCAGAAAATAGACCCCAAACTGCTATCAAAAATAAAAAATCAAAGCCGACTTTTCAGGCGCGGAATCATCTTTGCTCACCGAGATTTTGACAAGTGGCTAACTGCTTGGGAAAAGCACGAGCCAATTGTAGCAATGTCCGGCATAAAGCCTTCGGGAGACTTCCACCTTGGAAGCAAGCTCACTGCGGAAGAGCTCGTTTTTCTTCAGAAAGAGTTCGGGGCAAAAGTCTTCTACTGCGTTGCAGACTTGGAAGCAAACGCAGACAACGGCTTGAGCCTTCAGGAAAGCTCGGAAACCGCAGTAAGCAACGTTGCGGATTTACTCGCCCTCGGCTTGGATCCAAAGAACGCCTACATCTACAAGCAGTCTGAAGAGAAAAATGTAATGCGCATGACGCATCTCTTTTCTGCGCGCACTACGCTTGCGACAATGGAAGCTCTTTACGGACACCGAAACCTCGCGCTCTTCTTCGCAGTTTTAACTCAAGTTGCAGACATTCTTCTGCCTCAGTTGAAAGACTTCTCAGGCCCAAAGAACGTCGTAGTCCCAGTTGGCGCTGACCAAGACCCGCACATTCGATTCACGCGCGACATTGCGCAGAAATTCCAAAGCGAATACGGCTTCAAATTGCCCTGCGCAACCTACCACAAATTCTTCAGAAGCCTCAACGGCGAAACCAAAATGTCCAAAAAAGACCCTATGAATATGCTCACGCTCAACGATGCTCCTGAGCTCGCGAAGAAGAAAATCATGCGCGCGTTCACAGGAGGGCGCGCGACTGCTGCGGAGCAGAAAGAAAAAGGCGGAGAGTACCAAAAATGCGTCATCTACGAGCTCGCGTTCTTCCACTTCACTGAAGACGAGAAAGAG
>JBDROI010000129.1:0-6150 GCA_043810245.1 Microcaldota archaeon | reverse complement strand
AAAAATACAAGAAATTGAAGAGCAAGTTATTGGGCGAAATTGTCGATGAGCTTAAGCGCAAGAAAAAGGTAGTTTCGCTGTTTGAGCTTGCCGCTAAATTTCCAAGAGAACGGCCGGTGAAGGAGAAGACGGTTGAAAAAGGGAATGTTGCCCCTATTAATGAAGCATTCAAAAAAACGTATAAATTGATTTTTGGCAAAGAAGCAAACGGAGGCATGGCGGCGTATAAAGAGTATGTGCTGAAGCATACTCTTCCGGTGATTGTGCTTGAAGAAACTGCCTCGTCTGGAGAGCTTCCTGTGCTGAAGTTTCTAAGCAAACTGTTTCCAAAACAGCGCATGATTTCGTATAGGGATTCTGCAACGCTTTCGAAAAATCCGCGAAGATTGAGCGAAAAAGAGGCTGAGGAAGTTTCAATTAGCAATCCAAACGCGCTTTCAAAAGTGCTTTTTATCCCGGGAAATCATAGGATGGGAAACTGCGAAAACGTGACGAAGGCAGAATCAGCGGGTTTTGGGGCTGTTGACTGCTATTATGGGGGCGCGTTCCATGGAGCAAAACTGTGCGCGTACTGCTGGTGGCCCAGAAACTCCTCGTATATGTTCGGGTGCTCGTCTACGCTAACCAGCTCATTCTGCATGAACTGCTATAATTCAAAGAAGCTCGCGCGCTGTTTTGAGCTTGACTCTTGCGAGAACTGCTCGGATGTTTACTTCGCGCATAATTGCGAAAATGTTCATGATTCGATGTTCTGCTTCAATGCGAAGAATTTGAGGAACGCGGTTGGGAATGCAGAAGTTGGAAAAGGAAAGTATGCGAAACTCAAGAGCTCGCTGCTCGCGCAGATTAGCGGGGAATTAAACAAAAAGAAAAAGCTGAAGTGGGATGTTTATAATATTGGGTGCACGATTGGAAACGCGCAGTTTCCGATGCGCATTCGAGCCGCATGCTCGAATTGCGGAAAAAAATAATTTCTACTTCCCAAAATTCTCGCATCCCTTTGTTTCCGGATATTCGTAGCAGATTGCATATTCCGCGAGCGGAGCGCGCGTCTTGTACTGGCAGTTTACTACGACGAGCGGAGTTCTGTCAATGAAGTAAGTTTGCCCGAGCTTGTTGTCAAAATCAACCAAGTCAAGCGCGTCGTTCTCTAAGCAGGTTTTGAGCGTTTCGTTGTCGAGTTGAGCAGTAACTGCGCAGTTGTTGAGTTCATCGAGAGTTAGAGGCACTTCTTCGTGTTTTGTGTATGTGTTTGTAAAGCATACGCGGTATTCGTCGAATTTGCCTTGTTCGCGCGCGCATGCAATGTAATTGTAGGCAGTTGTAATGTTGCTTAAACCGTGCGCTGGAGCGAGCGCGAGGGAGTGCGTGAATGTTAAGTGGGGTTCGTATTCCAGACTGCTTCCGAACTTTGTGCGAAGCTCGTTCATGAGCTGGATGTTGCTTATCGAGAATGGGCAATAGGGGTCTATGAACTCCATTACATTAACGCTTCCTTCGCCGTCTGGTGCACAGTTGATTTTTCCTTGGAGCGGAACTATTCCGCCTGGAGCGCCTCCGAGAATTGCTTTTTCATAGAGCGTGTCTATGCTCAGATTTGAGTCGTTGACTGCAACCGTAAATGAGGAGTTGAGGCTGCCTGCAGTGAAATCAACTTGAAGATTCCAAATTCCTTCAGAGAATTCGGCGCTCACAAAGCGCGTGTCGACTACTCCGTACTGAATTACTAGAAATTCTTTTACTGCTTCTTCAACTTGAGTTTGGTTGTGCGTTGGAGTGCCGATGATTGTACTCTCGGTGCATGGAGAAATTGAAGAGTAATAGGTATAACCTGCAGCGAACGCAACGCAGAGCAGAACGGCTACTGCAAGTATCATAACGGGCTTGTGGTTCGCGGTGCAGCAGGAACTACTGTTGCAGCATCCTTCGTGTTTCTCTTCCATTTCAACACCTCCAGTTTATTCCGAGAATTCTCCGTCTTTTATTTTCTGTGCGCAGAGCGCTTCGTCTCCACTGTGAATTTTGGTGCAGATGTAGCTTACTTCGAGATTGCTTCCGAATTCATCCTTAAGTTCGTCTAGAATTGGACGCTGGTTCTCGCAGAATGGGCAGGTCGGAGAGTAGAAGGCGTAGACCTTCACTTTGCCGTCTGCTGCGCAGGATTCAGTAGTTAAAGTTTTCAGCGAAATTGATTCGCTTGAGCTCGTGTTCTTGGAGCAGAATGTGCTCGAGCCGGTTATTGCACAGAACTCGTTTATCAAATCCTGCTTCTCGGTTCCAGGCGCAATATCTCCATTGGCTTCTGCGATGGAGTAGGAGCCAGTGCGCGAGTATAAGCAGTTCATCACGAGCAGAGGGGTGCTTTTAGCGCCGTATTCGTCTATGAGCGGGCTTGGCTGCCATTCATCTGCGCTTCCGCTTTCCCCCACGGGCGGAGTTGTTGCAGGTAAAGGCTTTGATGCTGCTTCTTTGCATTCATCTGCAAATGATTTCATTGCATTTTTGCTTGCAAACGCTCCGAGCTGCCATTTTCCGTTGGCAACGCACGCGAACTGCGGGACTCCTGCACTTGAGTCAATTATGCCGCCGTAGCACGAAGCCGCGATTGAGAGATTTTTCTGGTCTTGGACTTCTGCCCACAGGAAGTTGTAGCTCGCGTTCTGAAGTTCGAGAACGTAAGGTTTCATGTTTGCGCAGTGCGGGCAGGTGTTTGAGTAGAGAAAGAGGATTGTGTCTACGCCGAGCGAGTTGTTCACTAGGCAGGCGCGAGCTTCCTTCAATGATTCTGCTGAAAGCTGAGCGTAAATGGAGCACGCTTTTGCGTCGTTCAGTTCATTGCACATATCTTTCATGAAGAGCTGTTCATTCGTGAGCGTCAATAAATAGACGCTTTCGTTTTTATAGAGAAGCGCAATTGGTCCGCTTGCCCAGTCTGCACTATACTCTCGAACGGGAATGCTAAGCTTAGTGGACCATGAGGTTAAATCACCAATATTGCAGATGTATGAAGGACATCCAGGAGGGGCGAAGTAGGTTAAGTAAGTAGTGTCCAGCGAATCGGTATTTACGTTGCATAGGCTGGCGTTTGAACTGTTGCTCCCTGGTAAAAGCGGGTTGTTGGTGCATCCTGCAAAAAATAGTGCAAGCGACACTCCGAGCAGTACTAGTAATGATGTATAGATATTCTTCATAAACTTCCACCCTCCTCTTTATTTAGTTAGAATTTACCTGCAAAAGTATTAAAGTGTTGTTAGCTCGTTTGGGGAAAGCATTATTAGTTTGTTTGGGAGGTTTTGCACGCGTCTGCGAACGCACGCATCTCCTCCTTGCTCGCAAAAGTTCCAAGGTGCATTTGTTCGTTGTTTGCACACGCAAACTGAGGCACTCCTGCTCCAAATTGGAAAACCGATGAAAGACAGATTTCTGCAGTGTCGAGCTGTGCACGCTCGGTTATGTCTATGTGCGTAAATTCGTAGCCCTCTCGTTCAAGGGCGCTCGCAAATATTTCCATTTCCTTGCAGTGCGGACATGAAGGATGATAGAGAAAAATCAACGAAGAAGATGGAATGCTGTAGGAAGCGAGGCATTCTGAAGGAGAAAGCGCGCTTTCAGTTAGATTTGAAACTGGAATCTCAAGCTTTGAGAAGCGCGGGGAAGAAACATTAAGCGCTTCCTTAAGCTGGAGAATAAAAAGAAAGCCAAGCGAAATGATAATTATGAAAATAATTGCGGCAACAACTGCCGCGGTTTTGCGCGGAAGAAATCCGTGCTGAAGATCGGGCCCAAGCTCGTCTTCGGGAGAAGCTGAACGTTTAGAATTGTCGTCGCGAAGGTGCCTTGGAAGCATGCTCTCGTATTATCCGCGAAGGTTATTAAATTTAGTGTAGCTCCTCGCGGTGCTTCATAACTAGTCTGTGAATTCCTGTGCTGTACTGGAATGCTTTCTTGGGGCGTGCGCAGGCTTCCTCGGGAACTCCAAGTTCGCGGGCAATTCTTCGCAGAATTGATTTTCGCTCGCCATTTTTTCCGAAGTTTGCTTCTGGTTTTATTTTTGTGGTCTCGCGGATAAGCGCCAAATCCAGGAAGGGGTAGCGCGCTTCTGCATTGAAGTGCGAAGCAATGAGGCTGTTTCTTTCCAAATCGCTCGCGTGAAGATTTAGAAGAGCTTGTTCAAGCATCTCGCGCAGGTTTCCTTTCTCCAAGTAAAGCTCGTGGTGGCGCGCGTAGCCTGCGAAAAGCTCTTCGGCGCCTTGGCCGTTGAGGAAGATTTTCTCTCCGTGCTTTTTCATTAACTCTAGGCAGATAAAGAGCGAGAGAGCAAGCTCGATTTTCAGCATGTCTTCGTTGTAGAGCTCTCGAACGCGCTTGTAGTAGTCAATGAGCTCGTCTTCGGCGATTACGTGCTCGCGGAAGCGAATGTTCAGGGAATCTGCAATTTTTTCTGCTTGCGCGATGTCTTCAGAGTTTTCAATTGCAATTGTGTATGCGCAGACATTTTTGTTGAAGCGTTTTGCGAGCAGAGCGAGTGTTGCGCTGTCTACTCCTCCGGAAAGCATAACTCCAATGTGCTTTTCGTTTTTCACGCGCTTTTCAACTGAGTTTACAAGCGCGCGTTTCACGCGCTCCTTCTGCGCAAGAGTGAAAGCTTTCGGCTTGCTGAAGAATTTGAAAGGAAGCTGTTCTAGCGAAAGCTCGCCTTCGCCAAGCGGGAAGCTTAAAATTGAATTGGGTTGAAGCGAAATCGGGTGTATCCCATATTCTTCAAGCCCGCTCGGAAGAGATGAAAAGCCAAAGTAGGAAGAGTTTTTTCCGTAGTAAAGAGGCTGAATTCCTAGAGGATCACGCGCAAGCTCGAGTTGATTTTTGCGCACACCTGCGAGAGCAAACTGGCCTTCAAACTCGCGGAGTGCGCCCTTTGCGCCTTTTACCTTGATTACGCGCGCAGTTTCGCGCGCACTCTTATTGTAGATATTGCCTTCTAGAGAGAAGAAGTTTTTTCCCAGTGTTTCCTTTTTGTTGCTTGAGATTACACCGAACATAAGTATGAAGCGGGCCCGGCGAGATTTTCATTCGTAGCGCATAAATTTTTCTTTGCGCGCCTGCTTTCTTTTTATAAAAGAAAGCGGGCCGAGATTTGAACTCGCGACCTTCGTCTGACTCTGCGTTCGGGCTGCGCCCGAACCGTCACTGTTCTTTCTTTTGGGACGCAATTTGTCTTGCGAGACAAATGCGTGCATTCGAACGGGTCGCCGTTCGAATTGCACAGCCTAGCGCTTTTCTTTTTTTTCGACGCAAGTTGAGCGACGCATCGCTCAAATGCGCCCATTCGCCGAAGGCGAATAGGGAAAAGAAAAGGGCCGGTTAGGAGGACGCTGCTCTGTCCAGGCTGAGCTACGAGCCCGTAGTCAGTAAAAGAAATAGGCGGTTTAGCTTTAATAAGGCTAACGGCTGTAAAATAGACATGGACTCTGAAGTTTATTCTATTCTTAATAAAAACTGGAAGAGCACTTCAAGAATTCTGTTTGGAGAAGAGCTAGGGGAGCTTAAAGACTACAAGAACTGGCTTCTTGAATACACAAAAGCGCTTAGAACTGAAAAGTCCGCAGTTTCTGGAAATGATGTGAGCTTGGCGAGCACGGAATACTGCAAAACTGCCAAGTTCGAGAGGCTTGAAGAAGTAAACTTCGGAAAAAAGTTCGAGCCGCTGAGCCTAAACGAAATGAAAGATATTGAAAGCATAATTGAAGCAGTTCAGGAAAGAGTTTATTATACTGGAAGCATTGTGCTGGGAAATTCAAAGTTTGTTGAGCATGGAACGAATGTAAGCGACAGTTTTTATGTTTATGAAAGCGCAGATATCGATGCGTCCGAGTACGTCGCATATTCAAGCCTTTTGAAATGGGGAAAATGGGCGTTCGGGTATTCGTTTGGAGGCGAGTTGAACTGTGTAGTGAAGGGGTTCAACGCGGGCAGAGTTCAGCGAGGGTTTGAGTTCACCCAGCTTGACAAGTGTGCAGATATTTACTACGGCGCTGCTTTAGAAGGATGCAATGACTGCATGTACTGCTTCAATATTAAAGGAAAGAGAAACTGCATAGGAAACTTAGAGCTTCCGAAAGAAAAATATCTTGAGCTGAAGAAAAAAATTAT
>JBDROI010000128.1:0-2280 GCA_043810245.1 Microcaldota archaeon | reverse complement strand
ACGGGGCACGCTCGCTGCAGGTTAAGCTTTCTGCTCCAAAACTGCTTAATGAACTTGAGCCCAGTTCGAAAATTCCGAGCGGGCTTCCGGGCGAAGAGCACATTTCCACACTTTTGCATCCGGGCATGCCTTTTATTTTGTAATCTGCGCCTGGGTTTAGAGCAAAGTATTCGTAATCCAGTTTGGAGTAGTCGATTGTTGTCCACCTGCTCACCAGAAGAGAGGAAATTCCATTTTCGTTTGGAGTTGAGGCGGGAGCAGTTTTTCCCTGCATTCTCTCTAGGAAGGAAGGCGCTTTTGTATCTTCGCAGTAGTAGCCCTTGATCGCCATCGCGCGCAGGTTTTCTATGTTCCAGAACTCGCATTTAACTGTTCCGCTCCAAATTGCGTTGTCATTTAGAGGGCAGTCAAGAAGAACGTTTTTGTTCTGCATGAGCGCAGCATTCGTATCTTTGATTGCAACAAACGGAACGTTTATGCTATTTTTTGGAGTTGGCGTGTAGGTAGGAATTGCAAGCTTGCAGTCTGCATCTGGGTCTGAGCCAGCGGCAGCGGGAGTTTGTGTTATGTCGTCGTAGTATTCGAGGCAGTCAAAGCAGTCTTTTGTTTCGATATAGCGAGTATACGAGCAAGTATAAGTTGTTGGAGTTCCAGATGCATCGGTTACTATGATTTCCCTGCTTTCAACTGTTCCGCTTACTTCTTCAAGTGCGCCGATTAGATTGAAGTTTTCAAGTATTATGCCTCCATAAAGCGAAGCATTTTGGCAGGTTCCGTCTGCGAGGCAGAGATAGCCGTAGGAGGAAGAGGTAAGCTCGGTTGCTGGAATTCTGAGAATGTAGCTTTTGCCTCGTTTTGTCCAGTCATCGGTTACGTTTCCGTAAACCCAGCTTTTTCCGCGTACGTTTGGGCGCTGGTAATCATTTTTGTTTGTGTAGTCGGTTAATGCAGGTTCGCGGATTATTTGCTTGATTACGCGCGTCTGCGGGTTTGTCAACGAGTAGCCTTTTTCGGCAATCAAAGGATCTTCGAAGCCTTCGATTGAAACTGTTGCGTTCACCTGAATTTTCTTCCCGTGAATCAGCATCGTTTCTGCGTTGTCTTTGATGTCTGCTGTCATGTTGAAAGTTATTGAAACTGTCCAGGAGTCGGTTTGGTAAACATAAAACTCGTTTGGAACCATTGACGCGGAGAAGTTCAAGCCGCGCGCTGCAGCGAGCGTTGCCATGCTTTCGTTCCATTTTGAAAGAGTCAAATCTCCAGAATCAAAAATGTCTGTTCCATCTTTAAGTTTTCCTCTCCAGATTACGCTTTCGAGCTCTGCTTTTATTTCGCTTTCAGTTGGATATGTGCCAGCTCCCCAGTAGCCTTGCATTACGAGCTTGTTGTTGAGTTTGTAGAGCGCCTTCTGGGCAATTGCGCTTCCAACTGAGTTCATGCTTTCTCCCGAAATGCTCTTCACGAATTCGTGCATGGATTCGCCTTTCAGAATTATTGGAAGCTTTTCTTCGCGCGCCTCGGTTGTAAGCATGCGCGCAGTAATTACTGCGAGAAGGAAGGAGAGCGTTATGAGTATCAAGATTGTGAAGAAGTACCCTTTTTTGGTATTTTTTGAGTTTGCCATTTTTATTCCTTAGTCCAGATTACCATTTTTATCTCCGACGGGCCCCATGTTTCTGCAGATCTATATGAAGAGGAAGCAGGAAACTCGCACGGAGAAGATTCAGGAGTTCCGGGGTCTCCTTTTTCCGCGAGCCCGCTTGAAACGCGCGTTGCAACTGCTTGAAGAAGAGGAGTTTGGGGGGGAGTTGTCTGGGTTGAGTAAACGATGCGCGAATTTCCTGCTGAATCTGTGCAGTAGACTGCGAAGCCGTACTGTTCTGGAATTAGGGGGCGCATGATTCCAGGAGTTGAAGATGAACCGAGGCAGTTGCGCCCTATTTCCTGAAGCTGAGATTCGCTTGAATCGGCGGGATTAGCAGTATTCTCAAGAACCGTGAGCGAGTCGCGCGCGAGAGCATTCATCTGCCTTAATTGAACTGCGCGCGAAGCTGGAAATGAAATGAGAGTAAGAAGCGTGAGAATTGTGAAAGTCACGAGAAGGAGCGCAATGAACGAATCAACTGTGAATATGAGCCCTTTTTTTCTATCCAAACTACCCACCACGCTATATGCGTTATCTTCTCTCGTGATACATTTAAATCTAACTCTCGTTTTCAAGGGAGCAATCCTCGTACGCGGTTCCGCATGAATTGCAGGTTTCATAGCCATAGGTGCATT
>JBDROI010000127.1:0-3620 GCA_043810245.1 Microcaldota archaeon | reverse complement strand
GGGGCAGATGCCGCATTGGCTGATTCTTCTTTAAGAATATCCTTGAAGCGCTTCTGCCACTCTGGCTCAACTTCGCCGTAGTCGATGCTTCCGCTTTCTTTTTCCTTTTCTTTTAGAAGTTTGTTTGCCGCGGAGTTGCATTTGAGAACGAAGTCGATTTCAAGAAGCGAGTGGTTGTTTGTTTCGCGCGAAGCTTTCAGAATGGAAGAGTAAATCTTGCCTTTGAAGAATGCTTGAAGTATGTATTCTTCCGGCGAAATTCCGGTTTCGTCCGAGCGGCGCTTGAGCGCGGGTGGGATGAAATTAAAAGCAATTTTTTTCTGTAAACTTTCAACTGAAAGCTTGCTCAAATCCCAGCTTGCCGCTTCTGGGTTTTTGAGGAATAAGCAGTTGAGCTTGCAGTCTGTCATCTTTGTTCCTGCGCGCTCGAACCGGAATATTTCCGAGAAGTCGCGCTCAGTTGGATTTGATTCGTACTGCTCCCCAAGTATGCGGAAGACTCTTCCTTTTCTTCCAAAACGCAGTTTTTTCAGGAATGAGTAGCGGTCAGTTGTGTACATGGAAGCGCTTGGGATTCCGAATACGAGCTCAAGGCGGTCTTGGACGTCTTTCAAACTCTGCGCGTGCAGGTTGTAAAGAACGAAGACGCCAGGTTGTGTGTTGAGCAGGTTGATAATTCCTTGGATTGCGAGACGAGAGCGAATTTCGTTGATAATTAAGCAGGAATCTCCCATACGCAGAGAAGCATTTGCCATTGCGACGAGCGAGAGTTCTGTTGAGGATTCTTCTTCTTTTGCAGAGCTTTGGACGCGCATTGCACCGATGTGGAAGCCGCGTTTTCTGTATGCGCGCGTTGGGATTTCCTCAATGTCTTGAATTGGGAGAATGCGCTTCTTTGTGCCGATTGCAATGATTTTTGCAGATGTAAAGGCGGTTTTGCCGACTCCCTTCAACCCGAGAACTGCTTCAGAGCATCCCAAACTGACCATCATGTCGTCATAGCCTGCAAAGAACGGAGTGAAGCTTTCGTAGTTTAGGTATTCGGCGTATGTGAACGGCTTTTCTTTTGAAAGGCGGAGCGCGGCTTGAAGTTCTCCGAAAGTAGCTGGGGGGCCTTGAAGGTGGCAGCGCATGTTTAGGCGCGTCAAAACCACATCAATAACTGGGTTTTTTGGGTCTAGGTAGCGCAGTTGTTTTGTTGAGCGCATTATGTTTTTGAATGAATAGTCAAGGAGCTCGCGGTTGTAGCGCCAAAGAGTGTGGCATAAGCCAAATTTTGCGTGCTCGATGTAAAGCGGAGAGTTCTCGCTGTCAATGTAAACATCAGTTATGTTATCGCGGTCGAGTGCGAGGTTTTCAATCGGAGAGCCCAAGCCTACTGTCCAGTTTGCTGCTTCGCGCGCCATAGCAAGAGCAGTTTGAGAGTCTATTGGAATTTTGTTTGCTGCTGCCGCGCTTATGAAGTATTGGCGGAGTTCGCGCGTCTTGCTTTCGTAGAGTGTTGAGTAGTCGGCAGTTTCTGCGGCTTTTGGAGCCATGCCTACGGAAATAGTATCGCCAAGAATTTTTTGAAGTTTGGGGTCTAGATTTTGAATAAGCGGGTTCTCTTGAACGTAGAGGTTTGCCTCGGATTTTTCAAGTGTGTAAACTTTCGCAGTTATTCCGTAGCCGAGCGAGTAGTTGTTGTTCGGATCTTCAATTAATTTTGCTTCTTCTGGAAGCGCAAGCTCGAGAGTTGAAATGAAGCGCGCGCTTTTCAAGCCGGCCATTGAAATGAAAACTTGGCGGATGTCGCCGTATTTTTCCGTGAGTTGATACATCTGTGTCTTACGCAGGCGGTCCAAAATTCCATTAATCCAGCCTTTGAAGCGTTTGTAGCCATCCATGAAAACAGAGCGAGTCGGCTCGGGTTCGTTGTATTCGGTTAGCGTGCGGGCCGCAAGAAGCGGGTTCATGAATAAATATTCGTAAACTTTCTGCAAAAAGCGCTTGCGAACTGGAGCAGAATCGTCTTCAGGCATGCCAAACGTGCTGTTGTCCATGAGAAGATTTTCAACCTGGCGCGCGAGGTTCGCGTATTCCATGACGATGCGCGTTCGCGAGTCGTCTAGGTTGATTATGAGCTCCTCTTCGTAGCGTATGGAAGAAATTCCTATGTCGGTAAAAGTAGCGAGCTGCTTAAGCTGGCTGTTTATGCACGCTGGGCTGAAAAGCTCGTAAGGACACGAACTGCAGTCCATGACCGCGCGCTTGCCCTCGAGTTTAAGCTGGCACATGAGATACGTATTCTACGGCTGGGTTTTTATTTATTGCCTTGCTCGGAAGTTGAGATGTTTTTAGTGGGAGCCCATTTTTATGGAGAGATTGTCTAACTCGTTGCTGAGAAGCGCTCGAATGTCTTTGTCAGAAGCCAGCCATTTGTTTTCTTTTATGAATTTGGTTACGTAAAAACCTGTGAGTGTTGACTCGATAGTTGTTAGTTCGGAGTTTGTAATTTGGATTGTTGTTCCTGAGAGCAGAGGATATGCAGGATATGTGGGGTTCTTTAGGTTTTTGTTTATTGAGACTAGAAGCAGGGGGCCATCTTTTAGTTTGAATACTTTTTCAAATTTGCTTTCAGTATCGGAAAGGAGGAGAGATGTTGATTTATGTGAATTTGAGAAGTTGGCTTCATAAATACGCTGTAGTCTGTCCAATGTTGGATTGTTTGAAGCTCCGCGTTTTTTTTCTACACCTACAGGAGGAAGGCTGCCTCCAGAATTAGATGAAATTGAATTTATAGATTGCGCTTGTTTTGATGACATATACTAACACCTCCAACATTTCAGAATAAGCCAAATATAATATGTAAAGCCCTATTTAAAGGTTTTCGCTTGCGTGCGTACAAAGGTTTATTAAGAAAGCAATTCAAGAGTTAAGTTCGGGGCATTTTTTAGAAGAATTTTGCTTGTTTTGGTGTGAGTATGGAGGAAAAAGCAGAGAGGTTTAACACCCGGGATCTGGTGCAGATTACGGTTGGTTCGATTGTGGGTGCGCTTGCTTATATTGCAAACGGCGATTTTTGGAAAATAGGAGATAGCTTGCCAGGCATTAATGCAGTAATTGTAGTTTTTGTGAGTCTGATTTTGGTGTGGGCTTTGGGCTATAAGGTAGGAGTAAGAAAAATTGCAGGCAAGAACGTCAGGCGGATTTTATTCCTTGTACCCGTGCGTGTGTTTGTACAATATTTTATGGCAGTTTTATTCTCATTGGTGCTTATGTATGTTCTTGCAATAAATACATTTGAGACTTCGATTGAGGTTGTATTAAAACGGACGGCAGTTCTTGCGCTTCCGGCAAGCGCACTTGGAAGTGCAGTTGATTTGATAGACAGCCAGAAAGATTGAGGGGGGGAGAAATTATGAAAACTGAGGAATATGCACTTATTGCACTTGTTGGGGTTATTGTGGTTTTGGCTTGCGTGTATGGATATAATCAATGGAAAACAAGCGTGGGTGAAGGCAGTAATATTACAAGCAACGCGAGTCTTAATGAGGGTAGTTTGTTGGAAGCTAAGATAGGAGATAGTGTAATTATAGATTATGTTTTGTATTATGAGAACGGCACTGCAATAGATACAA
>JBDROI010000126.1:0-11274 GCA_043810245.1 Microcaldota archaeon | reverse complement strand
AAATTCTGCAAAAGCAGCTTGGGCTTGTGAAGTAATTACTTTTCATCCTTCTTTGAGTTCTCAAGCCCAAAAATTATTTCGCTTGGGTAAACATTTATTCCATTATCCTCAATACTCATAAGCGCAACTTTATTCACTATCTTCTGCCCGCGCATTTTCATTACCCACATTCCTTTATCAAAGAACTGTCCGTTTCTGCACCAGAAGAGTACGATGTTGCCATCACATATGTAATATTCTGAGGAGTAGTCAAGCTCTGGAAACTCTTTCATTGCCTCATTGGTCATAAGTGCAGTGCACTTGCTCGCCTTAATTGCTCCAACCAACCGAAAGAGCTCGACTCTGCGCATAAGTGCGTCAGAAGCGCTGTATTTGAGAAGAGTAAGTGAATCAATCGCGACCCTCTTTGCGCCCAGGTTTCTAATTCTCTCTGGAATAAGTGCAACCTGATTAGTGGTGCTTTCGTAAATGGGTTGTTCCACAATCTGGATCAAATCCTTTTTTTCCATCGCTTTTATATCCCAGCCAAACATATCCCCATAGCTCCGTATTGCCGCCGCCGTCTCCTCAACCGTGAAGAAAATTCCAGGTTCTCCAAACTGCTTTGCTCCCTCGTAAATGTACTGAAGTGCGAGAATGGTTTTTCCAGTTCCTGGGGTTCCTGAAATGAGCGAGATGCTTCCTGGTCTTAATCCTCCATGAAGTAGTTCATCAAGTCCGTTTATACCTGTTTTAACACGATCATTATTGTTTTCTGCCATGTCATCGCCTCCAGTTTCTTCCGCCTCTCCCTTATGTTATTAATCAAAACATTTATATTTCCGAACCGCAGAGGGGGTTCCACCCCCTCCTCAGTTTGAGGTTCCTCCGGATCCTCCCCCACAACCTCTACAATACCTCTATTTTCTATACTCCTTGCTTTTGATTTTCGGTTGCATGGGCGAAATCACCACATACAACTAATAATTCTTATCAAAACCTTTATATTTTATGTTTACGCAGTTTAAACACGCAACCACGGTGATTTTTTGCCAAAGTATTCAACCCCGCGCGGAACCCGAGATTTCCTTCCCGAAGAGATGAATAGAAGGGAAAAAGTAATGGAAATTATACGCAACGTCTACCGCTCATACGGCTACGATGCGCTCGAAACACCCGCGCTCGAAGAGCTTGGAGTTTTGCGTGCAAAATGCGGGGAAGAAGTAGAAAAACAGCTCTACGAAATTACTGGAGGCAAACTTGGAATGCGCTTTGATCTGACTGTTCCTCTTGCGCGCGTCATCGCTTCAAACAATTCTCTTCCAAAGCCATTCAAGCGCTACTGCATCTCCAGAGTTTGGAGGAGGGAAGAGCCCCAGAAAGGCAGATTCCGCGAGTTTACTCAAGCAGACATTGATGTAATCGGAAGCTCTTCTCCTGCATGCGAAGCAGAGCTTCTTGCATGCGCTTCAGAATGCCTTCGCGCTCTCGGATTCAAGAATTTCAAAATTCTACTCAATGACAGAAGAATTCTAGATTCACTGCTCGAGAAATTTTCATTAACCGAAAACAAAAACGGAGTTACGCGCGCGCTTGATAAGCTTGGAAAAATCAGCGAAAACGATGTGCTCAAAGAAGCGGAAGCGCGAGGAGTTCCAAAAGCCAAAATGAAGCAGCTGCTTGAGTTTGTAACTATGAAAGGAACAAATGTGCAGAAGCTCGAATCGGTGAAAAAGACTGCACCCGAAGCTGTCGACAACATGGAGAAACTGCTTTCGCTGTGTTCTGCCTACGGGCTAAAAGAAACCGTTGAACTCAGCTTTTCTCTTGCACGCGGCTTGGATTATTACTCTTCAACGATTTTCGAAATCAAGGCAAGCCCCGAAATTGGAAGCATTGCAGGAGGCGGGCGCTATGATGATCTCATTGAATCATACGGAGGCGCGAAAACTCCAGCAGTTGGAATTTCCTTTGGGGTAGACCGATTGATGGATGTGCTCACCTCAATTCCAAAGCAGAAAACATTTACACTTCTTTACATCGCAACTCCAAAGGAAACTTCATACAACTACGCAGTTTCGCTTGCACAGTTTTTCAGAAGCAATGCAATACCTACTCAACTGGACTTAATGGAGCGCAACCTGCGCAAGCAGTTCGATTTTGCTTCATCGCTTGCAATTCCGTTCGTAGCAATTGCAGGAGAGAAAGAAGAAAAGGAAGGCAAACTGACCCTGCGCGATATGGAGAGCGGAAAAGAGGAGCTTTTGACAAAAGAAGACGCTCTTAAGAAACTGCGCATGACGGAGTAATATTTATATAACGCGGCGCTGCATACTTCATCATGCTTTCCACAGAGCGAAAAAATACTATCCTATTCTTTCTTTCATTTCTTGTGCTAACTCTTGCTTTCGGATGCGTAAGTGAAAACGAAGCTCTTTTTCCTGGAAATGAAAAGATTGCCAAAACTCTTTCTGCCGACCGCGACGGAGACGGAAGCGATGATTTCTGGACATATGAATTCCAGCCACAAAAACTCGGGGACAACTTGACTCTTACGCGCGTCTTAATTATCCAATTCAAGCCTGATGAGACTCTCTACGTTCTTCCAGAACAGCCCATATTTGCCATCATAAATAAAACTGCACTTGCCGATGCGCGCGCGTCCATTGCGAGCTTCAAGGAAAGCCGAATTAATGAAGATGCATGCAAAGAGATTCTCGGAATAGACCGATTCGAGTGCTTTGACACCGAAAGCTGCCTGAAAGCTTGCTATGCTCCCGCGTGCAAGGATTCAGTTGCAGCCTATGGGGAATCCTTCCTTTTTTCAATACGCGACTTTTCCTCTTCGCTCAATGCGCTTGACTCAAGTTTGGATTCATTTGAAGAAAATTTAAACGACGCAGAATCAACCGACAGCGAGCAAAGTTTTGAGCTGGCACTCTTAAATCTCAAGCAGGCAAAACAATCCGCACTTGAAATTTCGGGCAGCGGACTTTTCAGCACGTCAGTTTACTACTTCTGTGCCCCAATAGACTACGATGTTACTGCAATCGATGATGCGGCGCGTTCGCTGCACGAAGCTGCAGGCGTTTATATCCCAACACGGACTCAGCCAAACCTAACTGGAGAATATTCAGTTGCAGCTTACTTAACTATCTCAGACAAAAACCCCTCTTCGCTCGTAATAACCGAAGTAAAGATTACTGAGCGCATTCCGGATGAGCTGAAGGGCGTCAACCTGCGCTTTGAAACCAATTATACTGAGCGCGCGCAGGAAGATCCGCTTGTGGTTTCCTGGAAGTTTACAACTGCCGGCGAGCAGGCACTCAATAAAACTCTTTCATATTCTTCAAATACCCGCGCAAAAATTAGCAAGGAATGGGTTGCAAGCCTCCAGCAGGCGCGTGTTTCCGTGCGCAAATTTGATCCGAGCTCTTCTCCAATAATGCAGTTTGGCGGAGCTAGTATTCTAGGCGCATACAAATCATCTTCAGCTTCCCTTGGGCCATACGCTGGTCTTGGGGTCGTTCTCGCGCTCGTGATTGCATTCCTCTTCATCGCATGGAGCTTCGTGAAAATAATAATCGGCTTAGTAAACGCAGTCAAAAACCGCCAAGACTTGGGAAACGCACTCTTCGAAATCGCAGGCACAGGAAAAAAGGACAACTCCATATACATGGGGCTCGCAGTTGTGCTTATCATAGCCGGCTATGTGCTTTCTTCCTCTGGTACATCCTCCCAAATGCTTCAAGATCCAACCTTTGACCAGCTCATCAATATGATTTCTGCAGAGCCCATTAAGGCAACTGGTGCAATTCTTCTTGCGCTCGGAGGTCTGTCGCTGTATTTTGTTGTAATCGACGTTTTGAAAGGGCTCGTGCTCGGGCCCAGATACTTTGAAACGCGAGTAAAAGGAGTCCGCGCCGCGCTCAGAGAAACTGAAGTCGGCCAGGTAATCAGAAAAGTTCGCGATGAGCTTCACGGAATTCCCTCGAGCTTTGCTGAACCAACGTCTGCCGGTTTCAGTTTTGTATTTGAGCAGCAGCAGATAAATGAAATGCTGAAGATTCTAGAAAAGGCGGAAGAAGATGCGGGCCGCGATGAGTTCAGTGCAGCTTCGCGAAACGTAAACAAGGTTGAAAGAATGCTCGATTCGCTGAAGCGCAAAATCCGCGAAAAGATAGAAGTTTACCACTACATTTCTTCACAGCGCGCGAACGTAAACGAGCTTGCTTCTGCAATAAAAGTGCTTGCAAAGAACTGCGAGTCAGTGGGCGTCAGTACCAACGACGAACTTACGAAGCTGGCAAGCGCAAACGTCGAACGCACTCTTGGAGTAATACGCGACTTCTGCACAAGCGATAGCTTCAAGGAAGCAGACTCCGAAATTGGCAAACTGCTCAAAACTCTAACCGCGCTCCGCCAGAGCTTGGACGAAAAACTGCAGAAGCAGGAAATTCTTCTTGGGAGGCAGTTTGCATGCCCCGGATGCGGAAAGCAGATTACCATTCTTGATGAAACATGCCTGCACTGCAAAACCAGCATGCTCTCATCAATTTCAAACAGCACAACTAAACTGAAGGAAGAAATTTCAGAGCTTATGAAACGAATTTCAGACGCAAAAGAAATGATCGATTTCGCATTCGAAGAGCGCGCACTCAGCGACGTGGAGCACGCCCTCGACGAAGTTCTCAAGGAGTCGCAGGAAAAGCAGTTCGACAAGGCGTTTGATTCTCTTGCCTCCGTACGCGTGCGCTACGAAACAGCAAAAAAAGCAGTTGAAGAAAAACTCGCTTCGCAGAAAGATTTGGAAGCACGCTTGGAAACAATACGCGAAGCAATGGAAGAAACAGTGAACCTGCTATCAAAAGCCAAGAAGCTCGGAATTAATGTTCTTGAGGAGGAGCAGCTCTATCAAACCAAGAACCGCGAAGTAGACTCTTTGCTTGCAGAAGCCGACAATCTCTGCGCAAGCAAGCGCTACTCTGAAGCAACTGAGAAGCTCCAAAAAGCAGAGAAGCAGTACTCGGAATTAAAGAGCTCTATGCAGGAGAAGCTCAAGTATGGGCAACTGATTTCAAAGCAGGCTCTTCTTGAGCGCGAATCAAAGGAGCTGAAAGCACTTCTTGGCAAAGCAGTTTCCGAAGGCATCAACGTTTCCGAAGAAAGCGAACGCCTATTTTCAATCCGCATTCCAAGCGTGAGCGGAATTCTCTCGCAGGATGAATTTGTAGAAACAAAGAGCAAACTCGAAAATGCGCTAGAATCAGTTGAAGGAAGCATCGCTTCAGCGAACCAAAAGCTGAGTATACTTGCACGCTGGGGCGATTGGAGCGAATCCATAGCCTCCCAGCTTTCTATTACAGACAGAGTTGCTCAAAGTGCTCTCTTAAGCATACCTGAAAAATGGCGCGCATGGGCAGTTACTCGCTATTTGAATGAGCATATCGGCGAGTCCTTAAGCATCGAAAGTGGCGCCCTTATCAAATTGCGCTATGCTTCCGTTCCAAAGGAGAAACTCGAAGAACTCCTTAAAATACTCACTGCTTCGGGAAAGGTTGAAGCTGCAGCTCTTATTCGCAGAGACGGCTTGATGATGGCATCTCAGCTTCCTGAAGGAGTAGCTTCCAGCACAGTTGCTGCAATAAGTTCCAAGATGATGACAAACGCAGAAATGGTTGCTAAAGAGCTGAAGACTGGGATGGTTAAGCGCGTTCTAATTGTAAGCGAAAGCGGCAGAACCGTTGTGCGCAGTGCAGGAAGAAGCAGTATCCTCCTATGCTTAGTTAAACCTAAGGAGGAAATAGGCTTCATCCTCATGGCAATGGACACAGTTGGCGCAAAGATTGCAGACCTTCTCGAAGCCAAATCTTAGCTTATTCTCCCGTTTCCTTACTTTTACTTACTCTTTATTCTGTGGAAACACAAGAAGCTTCAAACTTCCTATTTTCATTGCGTAGAAGTCGTTTCCATTCTTGCTCGTGTTCTTCCACATAGCGCCAACGTTCTATAAAGAACTTTTCCTTCTTTTCCATTGAACTCGGGTTGCACAATTCTAAAGTCTGGCTTAGGTCCTTTTGGTTCAACTCGCGCGTCTTCTCCACTCATAATTTCAATTTCGGTTTCCATAATACCACCGCCCAAGGTTAGCGCTCTGTTTGCTTATTAAACGCGCCAAGCCCCCTAGCTTGCCAATGGAAACTAAGAGGAAGAATTAACCAAAAAATAGAAATTGAAGAAAAAGAAGAAGTAGCGGGGAGTGGATTTGAACCACCGATCTCTGGGTCTCTCAATAGCAGACTGCTCGGAGTCTACATCTCTATGAGCCCAGCGGGCACTCCAGGCTACCCTTAGGGCGCAAAAGCGCTCGCGCGCGCTATTGTCGTTACCCCGCTGCAAAATATAGCCCGGTACTATCTATTTTAGACGCAATATCTTTATAATCCTGCGTTCTTCATTAAGGAGAGCATGAAGCCCTTCTCACGAGGCTTTGTAAGCATCCTTCTTGTTCTTGCAATTGCAGCAGTTCTGCTTCTCTCGGCTTCGCTCTTTCTAAGCACGCGCGCCTCCTCGCAGGAGCTCAACAGCATCTCGCTTCCGCTTGAGCGCAAATACAACGCGGAGCTCGACGTAAAGCACGCCATGCTCGAAGCAATGAAAAAAGGCGCGCAAGAAGCCGAGCTAACTTTTGTTCTTGGGGGTTTTGAAACCCGAGAAATACGCGACGGAGCTGCTGAAAGACTCGCAGAACTCGAGCAGTTCGTTGAAGAAAATTACTCGCGCGAAAGCGGTCTCGAAATAAACATCTGGTGCGGCTCTCCGAGCTACGAAGAGCTCAATAACCTTCCAGAAGAAATGCAGCGCGCGAACAAAACTCTGAAATGCGCTTCCTGCTTCGATTTCTCAGAAACAGAAGAGGAGTGCGAAATAAGCGCGGATGATGTTGAAGCATTTTTAGCAGGAGGAGTTCCGCCCTGCCTCACAGAAACAAAAACAGTTAGAAAATGCTCGCGCTTTCTGTACGCAGAAACTTACCACAGCAAGCTCAAACTCGCGGGCTTCATCGTCGCCCAGCCTGCTTCTCTTACTTCGGTTTATGTGCGCGCCTCATTAGATGGTCTAAGTACAGTTGACACTCTTATCTCAACTAACGAGAGCATCTTCGGCATCTCAATTCTAGACAAGCAGAATGGAATCGCGTCGGTTGCACTAATTCCCAGCGGAACGGGAGTTGACTACTAATGAAAAGAACACAATCTACCACACACTCGCGCGGCCAGGTAACTCTCGAGCTTCTGTTCGCGTTCGCAGCGTTTCTGCTCTTCATAGGCGTATTCATATCTTTAGAAAACAGCACGCGCTTCAAGCTGGGCGCTTCAAGCGAACTTCAAATGCTTTCAATGCGCGCAGAGCAAGTTGCGTTTGCAAAAGATTTGCACGCGGTTCAAAAGCGCACTTCCTTTGCATTTGATTTAGTCGACTGCAGGCCGATGGAAACATACGTTGCGTGCAAGAACGAAAGCAACACCGTGCGCACAAGCATTCTAGGTGAATTAAATGCCTCAAACTCTCGTCTCGAACCATCATAAACTCAGAAAAGGCGGGTTGATTACCTTCGACGTTTTCCTAGCTGCAGTTACCGTGCTTTTCATTCTTTATTTTGGCTTCGTAATATTGAACGTGCTCGTCTCGCGTTCCGCGCTCGCGCGCGAAGAGCTGACTCTTGAGCGCAAGCTTTTCATTGCTTCCGATAGACTCGTAAAAGTAGAGCTTGCAAAAAGCGACGGCACGCAAATTTATGCCCACGAGCTCAACAGCACCGAGTTTGAAAACTACAACATCGAAAGCATGCGCAAGTCTCTCGCGCTCAACGCGCTTAGTGTAATTTTAACCTCCTCTTCCTACTCCCATTTCATAGGCAATTCCAGCGGAGAAAGATGCGCAACGCGCGTTGTTTATATTACAGATAAAAATGAGGTTGGCAAACTTGAAATCTGCGTCTCTTAAGGGATTCATTTTCAGCATAGAAGCAGTTCTCTCGCTTCTCGTAGCAGTTAGCCTTCTTTCGCTTCTGCTTCTTTCTTCAAACGCGCGCGAAAACCCGCTTCGCTCTTCTTTCGAGTACGCGCTCGCAAACGACATCTGGGAAGTTTTCCAGAAAGACGGCTCTTACGCACAAATTGCAAACTGGGCAGAAGGAGGCGAAAGCGCGCCTGCTCAGGAAAAACTCGAGCAAATGGGCAACTTACTTAACAGCTGTTTGGAGTTAGAATATGGGGAAGAAGTTCTTCATTCCGCGCGCTGTTCTGGAAGCGAAACAAATGTTTTTTCAGCTTCGCGTATTCTCGTTCTTAAGAATGGGTTTGGAAGTGCACGCCTTTCAGTTCTCCGCTGATGCGTACGAAAGAAATTTAAGAACACGCTTCAAAATAGCTCGTGGTGGTATTATGGACTTGATAACGCTGATAATGGCTATCGTAGCTGGTTTAATCCAGATGGTGGTCGGTCTCGTGCTTGCTATGGGCGCAGTTTACCTTGGCTTGAAGGCATTTGACCGCATGACAAAAGGAATAAATGAAATGGAAGAATTGAAAAAAGGAAATGTTGCAGTTGCAATCTTGATGGGTGCAGTAATTCTTTCAATTGCAAACGTAATCCCAGCCGGAGTTGCAAGCCTGACGAACAGCATCCTGCCCGGGATGAGTATGGGCATGATCGTTGTTGCAGTTATAGTCGGCGCAACAAAGCTTGTCTGGAGCCTGCTGATCGCAGTGCTTTCAGTCTACATTGCAATAGTTATTCTGGACAAGATAACTACTGACATAGACGAGATGAAAGAGCTCGAAAAGGGCAACGTTGCAGTTGCAGTTCTCATGGCAGGGGTTCTGCTTGCAGTTTCAGTTGTAATCCAGGCAGGTGTTCAGGGAATAACGAACGCGCCTTCGCTTGATGCAGCAGCAGTTGCTGGAGCGCTCGGAGTTCAGTAAAAGCTTGGGCATACTGCGACAGAATTAGCCCGAATCAATCTGCAGGGGTTGCCTTTTCCCCTCTCTTTTTATTTTTCTTTTAACAATCTACTTTATTTCTACTTCGTTGCTTCCACCCATTCGTTCAACTATTAGCTCTCCAACTCCCACTATCGTTTTATTTTCTGGAAGCAGCACGACCTTGCAGTTAACCTCTTTTGTAATCTTTTCACCCTTCACATTCGCAACAAGCATATTCCCATTTTCCACGCTAATATCAAACTCGCTCTTTGCAGTTATTGCAAGCGTTCTCTTGTTTCCAGCTCCGGTTACGCACACGTCATCAACTGCGTTCTTCACATCCGAGAGTGCAAGCTCCGCGTACTTGATAGAAGAGCTTCTTTCAACTCCTTCGCGCACGTTTGTTATCGCGACTCCCCAGAGTGCGAGGAAGGAAAGAAGCGCTACAAAAACTACGAGAAATTCTAGTGAAATTTGAGCCTTTCTAGTTTTCATAATCCGCCTCTATCTATCAGACTCTATCAGACTGCCCTTAACAAACATTCTGCTCCACAGCTTCCAATCTGCCCAATCGCATTGCTCTTGCTGAGATTGCCTATATCATCAATTTTATCGAACACATCTTCACTACTTTTATCTACTCTTTTATTCCCTTCCTTGGCAGTATCGTATAACTGCGTTGCAAGCAAAATAGCTACTGCGAGCACTACTGCAATAATAATTATCATTTCCGCCGAAATCTGCCCCTTTCCCGTCGTCATGGCACCACCCCAGTCTTTATACCCGCTAACCCCTATATATTCCTTTCGCGCACCGCCGCTTCAGCTCGTGTAAGAACTAAGCGTGCAATTCAATCTACTGATAAAAAGAAGCTCGCGCGCTTCAGCCTGCTGAAGAGCAGGCGCCGCATCGCGCTTTCTATGTCGCTTTACCTGCAACAGCAGCAGCAACTGCCTTTCTTTGTCTTCACTTCTTTCTTTTTCTGCGCCGTACTCTTCTTAGTGCTTTTCTTTTTAGTAACCATTTTTTCACCCTTTCTTTCTTCACATTCTCAGCTTAAATACTTTGCTTCCTTTTGCTTTTATAATCCTCTATTGCTGCGCGCAGAGCATCAGCAGCCAAGTTTGAGCAGTGCATTTTAATGGGGGGCAGTCCCTCAAGCTTCTCTGCAACATCGTCGCGCGTAATCCTTGCAGCGTTCTCAAGCGTTTTCCCTTTTGCACGCTCCGTAACCATGCTGCTCGTTGCAATCGCAGCCGCGCATCCCATCGTCTTGAACTTAATATCTGCGATTTTTCCATTCTTCACTTTAATATAAACATACATGACGTCTCCGCACACCTTATTTCCAACTTTTCCAATCCCGTCTGCGTTCTTCATCTCGCCTACGTTGCGCGGATGCATGAAGTGATTAATTACTTTTTTCGAGTAGTCCATAAAAATCACTCTTCTTCTCTTTTCCCAAACGGCGACATTTTTGTCAATTCTTCAACAACTTCGGGAAGCACTTTGAGCACATACTTCACGTCTTCCTCATCATTCTCTCTTCCAAGCGTCAATCTCAGCGAGCCGTGCGATTCTTCCGGTTTCAAGCCAATTGCAATCAGAACATGCGAAGGCTTCAATGAGTGCGAAGAGCATGCAGAGCCAGTTGAAGCTGCAATTCCCTTTGCATCCAGCTTGAGCACCAAGGCTTCTCCCTCAATATCAGGAAACCCTACATTAATATTCCCAGGAAGCCTTTTTTCTAAACTTCCATGAAGTCTAGCGCCCTTAATTTTGAGCGCCCCTTTTATGAGCTCATCGCGCAGTTTTGCAATTCTTTTCATTTCTTTTGGAAGCTCCTTCTGCGCAATTTCAGCAGCTTTTGCAAACCCCACAATTCCAGCAACATTTTCGGTTCCTGCGCGCATTCCCTTCTCGTGGTTTCCGCCGTAAATAAGCGGCTCCAGCTTAACCCCTTTTCTCATATAGAGCGCTCCAACTCCCTTAGGCCCGTGAAGCTTATGGCTCGAAAAACTCATCAAATCTACGTTCATTTTCTTTACGTCAATTGGAATTTTCCCAAGCGTTTGAACTCCATCGCTGTGAAAAACAATTCCGTGTTCGCGCGCAAACTTCCCTATTTCTTCAATGGGCTGAATCGTGCCGATTTCATTGTTCGCGTGCATTATGGAAATAAGAATCGTATCAGCGCGCACTGCCTTCTTCACTTCTTCAACGTTCACCAAGCCTTCGCGCGAAACCCCAACGTAAGTTACTTCAAACCCTTCTTTCTCCAAATATGCGCATGCATTCAAAACAGCAG
>JBDROI010000125.1:0-3488 GCA_043810245.1 Microcaldota archaeon | reverse complement strand
GCTCAGTTGAAAGCAAGGAGCAGATTGAGGAAACTGCGCGCGCGGTGAAGAAAGCCGGCGCGATTTGCTTTGGAGCAAATGCGCATCAGAATCCGCGAGATTCTGATTGCGCGCATGTTCTGCGCGGCGGAACGTATAAGGCGCGCACTTCTCCTTATGGTTTTCAGGGGCTTGGAGAGGAGGGAATAAAACTGCTTGAAGAAGCTGGAAAAAAAGCAGGAATTCCGGTTATTTCGGAAATTCTGAATGAAGAGCAAGCGCGTGCTGCTGCGCTTCGCATTGATGCGCTCCAGATTGGCGCGCGCAACATGCAGAATTTCACGCTTTTGAAGGAAGCTGGGAAGCTCGGAAAACCCGTGCTTTTGAAGCGGGGTTTTGCGTGCTCGCTTGAGGAACTTCTCTGCGCCGCCGAGTATTTGCTGGTTGGAGGCTCGCAGGTAATTCTCTGTTTGCGCGGGATTAGAACGTTTGAAACAGAGACGCGCTTCACGTTTGATGTTGGCTCGCTTGCACCGCTCCGCGAGCTTACTCATCTTCCGATTATTGTGGATGTTTCGCACCCTGCTGGAAAGCGCGAATATGTTGCTTCTTATGCAAAAGCCGCGCTTGCCGCTGGAGCAGATGGAATTATGGTTGAGGTGCACCCTCAGCCCGAGAAAGCGCTTTCGGATGGAGCGCAGAGTCTAACTCCAAAGCAGTTTGAAGAACTGATGGTTGACTTAAAGAAGCTTGCGCACGCAATTCGTCCTTGACGAATGCGCAGTTCGAGCAGGCTCGAATGTGCTCTCGAGAAAAGGTTATAAAAGCAAACTGAGGAAGTATTAATTGCCGCCGTGATAGCTCAGCTTGGGAGAGCATTCGGCTGAAGACCGAAGTGTCGCTGGTTCAAATCCGGCTCACGGCATTAACTGCCCTAAAGGGATTTTTGAGATGTTGTATGGGCACAAAATTAAACAAAAATTAGAGAAAGTGCGTTATTAAGTGCCCGTACGAATAAGCTGGTTTTATAGTCGATACGGGCACATTAATTTACAAAAATAGATAAGTTTATATATTATTGTGCCCATACAAATAAGTATGGTTTACTTGGAACGGATTGAACGGGATGGCAGAGTATACTACTATATCACAAAGAGCTTTAGGGTTGGCGAAAAAAAATGGACGAAAATAAGAAAGTATGCTGGCGACAAACCCCCTTCAGAAGAGCAGACTAAGAAGGCAACCGAAGAGATTGAAGAAGAAGCGCTAAAAAGAGGAGTTGTAAAGCTTGCTTCTAAGCATGGCTATTTGAGTGATGATGAAGCTGAGAAGCTGCAGGACTTGAAAGAAGTTTTTAACAGATGGTATGGAAAGCTGGGCGCGGTTGAAAGAAAAAAATATGAAGACGATTTTGTTGTGAGGTTTACTTATAATTCGAACGCGATTGAGGGCAACCGGCTAAGCCTTCGCGAAACGAGCATGATTTTAACTGAGAATATAATCCCTGCTGGGGCTACACCCAACGATTACAACGAAGCGATAAACTCGAGAGACTGTTATGAATTCATAAAAAAGTATGACGGAGAATTGAATCAGAAATTTTTGCTGGGAGTTCATAAATTGCTTACTAAGAACACCAATTGCAAAGTTGTTGGCAGTTACCGAGACCACAATGTTAGAATTTCAGGCTCGGAGTGGATTCCTCCTTCCTACGAAAAAGTTAAGGGCGCCATGGCGAAAGTATTTCAATGGTGCTATTCTGCTAAGAAGAAACTGCATCCTGTTGAATTGGGTGCAATTTTACATAATAAGATAGTAAGAATTCATCCGTTTGCTGACGGAAATGGAAGAACTTCGAGAGTTGTGATGAATTGGATTTTAATGAAGAACAAATTCCCGATGTTTTGCGTAGAGCTAAGGGATAAAATTAGGTATTATGGAGCAATTGAAGAAGGAGATAAAGGCAAAGACGAAGCAATGGTGCATTATATTGTGGGAGCGCTGATGGAGCAGCATACGTTTAAGCCGCAAAAAAAGAATGAGTGATGACGGCGCGTAACTGCTTCGAGCGCCTTGCACGGCATTATTATATATTTTGGCTTAGTTTTATTACGCGTGAAGAAGATTCTTGCGCTGTTCGCGCTTCTGCTGGTTCTTTGTTCGCTTGCTTACTGCGAAGATATAACGCCTACAAAAGTGGGAAGCTCGCGCGTTGAGCTCGAGCTCAACTGGAGCATCTCAGTAGGAAGCGGGTTTAAGGAGCTTAATTTTACTACTGCGCTTCCTGCAAACACAAGTTATCAGCGAGTTGTTGAAGTTAAAAGCTCGCACCCTTACTCTGTGATTGAAAGCAATGGAAACAAGCTCATGCTCTTCAATTTTAAGAATGTGAAGGAGGATATTGAAATCAGCGTAAAATTCGTTATGGATATAAACTACCAGAACGAGAAGCTCGCTGCGAAGCAGAGCTATCCTTTCGCTGTTTCTGGAGCGGAAAACGCGTATTTGAAAGATACGAACTTGACGAGCGCAAACGAAGAGATGAAGAAGGAGGCAGTTGGAGCGCGCGGGGAAACCGACGATGTGATGGAAGTTGTTGTAAGACTGAACTCCTGGGTAAACAGCTACTTGACGTATAATTTGAGCTATGAGCCGCTTAGGGAGAGTGCGCAGTCAACTTTCGAGAAGCGCGAGGGAGTCTGCGACGAGTACTCATATTTATTCATAGCAATGGCAAAATCGCTTGGAATTCCTTCGCGCTTTATTGTAGGCTATGTGCACTCTGGCAATGAGTGGGGGCCGCACGCATGGGTTGAAGTTTACTTCCCAAACTATGGATGGCTTCCAGCAGACCCAACGTTCAACTCGGTTTTCACGCTTGACGCGACGCATATTAGAATGGCGCATGGAATGGACCAGGAAGAAATAAAGGACGAAGTGCATGCAGTTGGAGAAAGAGAGGCAACGGTTGATATAACCAAGAAGTATTTCATACGCGCGCTTTCAACGAGCGATTTTGAGAAGAAGCTCGATGTTACGATTTCCTCGCCAGTTTCCAACAGCTCAACGCAGAAAATAGTTGCACGCGTTGAAAACCCCACGAGCAGTTTTGTTGTTTACCCTCTGCGAATTACAATTCCTGATAGTTTGGAATGTGAGAATAAGAGCAGGCTTGTGTATGTTGCGCCGTATAGCGAAAAGGAAGTCGTGTGGGAGGCGCGTTTGCCCGAGCTTGAGAAGAATATGCTTTATACGTTCCCTATAGTTGTGAGAACCTACGGAGAAGAAGTTGAGGGCTCCTTCAACCGCTCAACTGCGGAGAAGCAGCAGGCGAATCAGCTTGAGAACATGCAGACTCCAAAGAATGCGGACTCGAGGGGATGCGCGCTCGGTTTGGTAATTCCGCTCGTGTTTTTAGGAGCTCTTTATTTAAAGAGAAGCAGGGATAGTTTTTAAACTCTTTTAAGGCATAATAGATGCACACTTTATTTGCGGTCGTAGTCTAGTAA
>JBDROI010000124.1:0-13233 GCA_043810245.1 Microcaldota archaeon | reverse complement strand
AAAACGGGCTTGATAGTATAGTTCTTGTTGACCATTGCCTGGTTCATGTGAAGAATTACGTTTTTTTCTCCTTCCATTTTTCCAAAAATTGCACCGGTGTGAAGCTGGTCAACTCCTGCTAAGCGGGCCATTTTCGCAAGTGCGATCATGTCAATTCCCTGCGTTGGATCACGCGTAAGCGCAGCGTGCATTGCGCGGTGCGCGTGAATTACCATTCCAGTGTTCGCGTCGCGAACTGTCTGCAGGCCTGCAAAGCCCGTAGTGATAAAATCAACCATTATGCAGTTGCCTCCGTGCGATTTGACAAAGTCCGCGCGCTCAAGCATTTTGTTGGTTTCTGCAGTAATGTTGGGCGCGTACATTTTCTTTTCTCCAGTTTCGCTCATCGCTCTGTCGCGCGCGTCAAGAACGAGCTGAATGCGCTCTTCAAATGGGCAGAAAACCTGGTGAGTCAAGTTCTCGTCGTCTTTAACAAAGTCTATTCCTCCAGCCCACGCGTCAAAGGCAACGCGCGCAGTTTCTTTTGGGTTCAAACCAACTTTTGGCTTAACTATGGTTCCAATGTGAGGGCGCCTGCTCTTCTGGGTTCCAAGAAGCTTGCGGACTCCTTCAATTCCGAACGCTGGCCCTTTGAAAGTGTTCGCGTAAGATTTAGGGTAGGAGAAATCAAGGAAGCGAAGGCGGTCTACGGACTTCATTCCAAAGATGTTTCCTGCGATGTCTGAGAGAAGCTGGGGCAAATTGTGGTCTTCGAACAGCTCGATTGGATAGGCTATGCGCAGGAGGTTCTTCTTCGAGTCTATATGGTAGACTGTTGCCGCGAGGTCGCTGAGAACGCGCGCCTGCATAGTAGAAATCTCGGTCCAGGTGCCTACGCTGCTTTCAGCAGCAATTTCTATGCCTGCTTTCTTCAAATCGTCTGCTTCTACGCGAAAATCAACGAGTATGTTCTTCTCCGGGTCTGGCTTATAGCCTAAATCCAAATACGGCGAATCTGCCATGAAAACCACCGCTAAGTATTAATTTACGTCTGTTTAAATGTGTTTAGGTGTTTTTATGGTTTCATTGAAGGACGTTGACAAAGTAATAAAGGAAATGGAAGCGCGCATAAAGGAGGAAAGCGAAAATGATGAAGACTTTGCTGACGACTTAGAGGATTTTGTCGTTCATATAGACAAGCATATGAAAAAGCTTCAGGAGAAAATCATGGAACTTGAAAAAAAGAACTTTGATGTTGAGCATTTTGAACATTTCAGCTCAAAAGGAAATTCCTCGCTGGTTCTGAGAGTAGACGGAATTAAGGGAAAGGAAAAATTCGCGAAGCTCGCAAGCATGCTTAGGAAGTTCAGAAAGGAAGTTGAAGAAGAGTTGAAGAAGGAAGAAGTAAAAAAGGAAGAAATAAAGAGAGACGAAAAAAGGGAAGACGCGAGAAAAGATGAAAAGAGAGAAGAAGCTCCAGTAGCTAAAGTCTGAAGCTTAAACCTAAACTCTAAACATCAAAAAGCACGCGTATTTTCGTCTCGTTTTCAGTCTGCTCAACGCGAAGCTCGTGAAAAGTAATTGCTTTCACTACTGTGCTTTGCTTTCCGCTTCCGCCAAAAACGATTCCGCGGATGATGAATTCAGCTCCTTCTTTTTTCAGCTCGAGAATTTTGAAGCGCGCTGGAAGCATTTCTTCAATTTCCGTGTTTCCGAGAATTTCTGAAAGAGTGAAAACTACCAAGTCGTCTAGGCTTGCAGCGCGCGCCTCAACTGGAAGCTCGCGCTCTTCTTTTACGCGCTCTGCCATTATGGAGAAGAGCGCATGCGCGGCTTCTTCCAGCGCGCGCTCGTAGTTTGCTCCGCTCGCTTCAACGAGAACATCTGCTGTGTGCTCCAGAAATTTGTAAGGCATAAATAGAAATTGAATTTGCAGGTTTAAAAGCCTGCCTTAACTTTTGCGCGCGTCAGCTCGATGAAGCTTGCGCCTAAAAATGTAACTACGTGGGCAGCAAGCGCTGAAGCAATTCCCCCAAGCTCTCGCATCGGAAGATTTTGACTCAAGCCGAAAAGAATGCCGGAAGCAAAGTAGTCTCCTGCACCGGTTGTGTCGACTGCTTTTGCTTGGGTAGCTAGTACGCTCACTTCGCGCTTCCCGTCCCAAATCACAGCACCGTTTGCTCCGCGCGTCATAACAACTACGGGCGAAATTGTTTTCAGCTTTGAAAGAGCTTTCATTGCATTTCGTTCTCCGGTGAGCTCGCTCGCTTCTGATTCGTTTAGGAAAAGGATGTCTGCGTAAGTTGAGGCGAATTTTGAAACGCATGCGCGCTTCTTTCCTAAGTCTCCGATGTTTTCAACTGCAAAAGCAACTTTTAATTGTTTATTTTTCGCGTGCTCTGCAGCGCTTGCAATTGCCTCGCTGATTGGCTCGCTCGAGCATGCGTTTGAGGAGCTTATTAAGAGGGTTGAAGAGCTGTTTAGAACGCGCAGGTGCTGATTCAAATCCGCGCGGGAAATCTGCATGGTGTCGCCCATGTTTACCGCAAAGCTTCGCTCCTGCGCTTCGTCAACAAACACGAGCACTTTTCCGATTCTGCAGTTTGCCTGATTAACAAGAACTGGAGTTATTCCAGTGCGCGCAAGCGCGTTTTTGAATTCCTTTGATTCTCCATTTGCGCCCACTAATCCGCAGTATGCAGTTCGTCCGCCAAGCTTTGAAACTCCTTCAAGCGTGTTTCGCACTCGATCACCGAGTTTTTTGGAAACTATGCTGCCGCGCATTTCTTCAACTAGGCAGTCTAGTTTGCCCATTTCAAAGCGCGTTGAAGAGCCGCGAGTAAGCCCAAGTTTTGCAAGCTTTGAGCTCTCGCATTTTATTACAACATCCATTAGCGGATTTCCGATTCCAAATACGCGTGGCATTCGCTGAATTGCATTCAAGTTTATCACCGAACAAAAATCAAGACGTTCGTGCATTGCTTATGTGTTTTGGAGTATATAAACCAATATGATTTGCAACGGGGGCTCGGAAGCCAGCCCGTTGCAAAACTTTGTGAATGCAACGAGCGCATTCACAATGAAATTAGAAATACTCTCGTGAAAATTAAAAAAGAGGGAAGAGGGAGACTCTTCCTTTGTGCTTAAAACTACTGCTTTTTTGCAGAAGCGCCTTGGCTGGTTCTGTTTACGCAGAATAGCTCAACTGGCACGTTATATCGAACTCTTCTCGAGAGAAGAAGACGGCTGCGCCCTGCCTTGATGTTCGCGTATTCAAGATTGAACTTGTTTTTTAGCTTTGCTATGCGCGTTTCTCCGTGCTCGAGCGATTTTTCATCTGCAATTTCACGGAGCATTTTTTGGGCGTTCTCCAAACAGCGGTTGAAGAGAGCACTGTCGAACACTTCAACAGACTCAAATGCGGTTTGGAAGCTCGCTTCTATCTGAGCCCACTTTTCCTCGTTGCCCTTTATGCGGGCCTTGTAATGAGAACGAATTTCTTCGGACTTTTCGCTTACCGACACCTCCCGATCCGAGGGATGCATCGGCGCTTGCGCCGCTTCTGCTTTACGAATGCAGTACTCCATTCCTCTTCTGTCGCAGACCTTTGCGTATTCCATAGCTGCACCTAAATGGTAGGTTACGGACATGGTACGCAACGAAAAGTTTCCATCCATTTTTCAACACCTCCAAAATTAGGAACGGTTGTTGAACCGAGAGGTATATAAACAATCGCTTTAACGGGGTGAAAAAATTAATTGCAGAAAAAATAGAGAAGCGAAATGAAAGGAGCTGGAAAGCATTGCAGGAGAAAGAGCTGAGCGACAAGCGATTGAAGCTTTATCTGCATAGAATAAAGGAAAAAGAAGGCAAAGCAAGGGAGTTGGAGCAAAGAAATGTTTTTAAACCCCGAATTGCTTAATTAAGGTATCAGTAAGCTGGAGTTGTGTAAAAATGGACTCTGAAAAAGAATTTGCGTATGCAACGGCATGCAAGGAAAATGCTCTTTTCTCCAGCCAGAGCTCTGACTTAGTTGGAGTTATTCTAGTAGTAGTTCTGCTTCTTGTGAGCATCGTGCTCGTTTTGGCTTAGAGGCTTGAGTTCTTTTGGGGGCTCAAGCCGGGTGATAGTATGAAGATGAGTGGAGCGAAGGCAATCGTGGAATGCTTGAAAAAGGAAGGTGTGAAAGACGCGTTTGGCTACCCTGGGGGGGCTATAATGCCATTCTATGATGAATTGCAGAAAGACGGCGAGGTTAGGCACATTCTTTCGCGCCATGAGCAGGGAGCTGCGCATGCTGCAGAAGGATACGCGCGCGCTTCTGGAAAAGTCGGCGTGTGCATTTCAACAAGCGGGCCTGGAGGCACAAACTTGCTCACGGGAATCGCTGATGCATACTCGGACTCTGTTCCAATTGTCGCTCTTTCTGGTCAAGTTGCAACTCCGCTGATTGGAGGAGATGCATTTCAAGAAGCAGATATGTTTGGATTAACAATGCCAATCACAAAGCATAATTTCAAAGTGATGAACGCACGCGAGCTTCCGGAAATGATGCGCTCTGCTTTCATCATTTCTCAAACTGGACGACCGGGTCCTGTTCATATTGATATTCCAAAGGATGTGCAGACTAATGAAATTGATTTTGAGTATCCTAAGAATTTGAAGTTGCGCGGATTCCAGCCGAAAGTTGAGGGGCATCCAGTTCAGATTGCGCGCGCAATGGAAATGATGCTCAATGCTGAAAGACCAGTAATTCTGGCTGGAGGGGGAGTAATAAGCTCAAATGCTTCGCAGGAGCTTGCAAAGCTCGCGGAAACGCTTATGTGCCCAGTGACTACTACGCTCATGGGCAAAGGTGCAATTTCAGATTACCACCCGCTTGCTCTCGGAATGCCGGGAATGCATGGAAGAAAGGTTGCAAACTACGCGCTCGCGAACTGCGATGTTCTGCTTGCAATTGGAACGAGATTCAGCGATAGAGTAACTGGAAACGTGAACGAATTTGTGAAAGGAGCCAAAGTTATTCATGTTGACGTTGACTCGGCCGAAATTGGAAAGAACGTGGGCGTTGAGCTTCCAATTGTGGGAAATGCAAAGAATGTATTAACTGAGATGCTCATGCGCCTTAATGAAGAGAAGAAGAAAGCAAAAGAAAACGAGTGGAGAAAAAGGATGAAGGAGCTGAGGGAAGCGTGCGAGTGCGAAGCTGGGGGGAGTGAAACTCCAATTAAGTGCGCGCGCGTAATGAAAGAGCTCAACAAGATTGCAAGCGAGAATACGATATTTACTACAGAAGTTGGGCAGAACCAGATGTGGGCAGCACACTTTTTGAAAATAAGAGGAGCGCGCCAGTTCATAAGCAGCGGAGGACTGGGAACCATGGGCTTTGGATTGCCTGCTGCAATTGGAGCAAAATGCGCTAAGCCTGAATCGCCTGTTATGGATATTGCGGGAGATGGAAGTCTGCTTATGGTGTGCCAGGAGTTTACAACTTCGGTTGAGTTTGACCTTCCAGTAAGCGTGTGTTTGATGAACAACGGTTGGCTTGGAATGGTTAAGCAGTGGCAGAAGCTTTTCTTTGACAAACGCTATTCTGCAACGAACTTGGGAAAAATGCCGGATTTTGTGAAGCTGGTGCAAGCGTTTGGAGGAGATGGGGTCAAAGTTGAAAGAGCGAGCGAGCTGAGTGAAGCACTTGGAAAATCGTTTAAGAGCAGAGTTCCGTACGTTGTTGACATACACGTTGACCCAGAAGACGATATACTTCCGATGGTGCCTCCGGGGGGCAGAATCGATAAGATGATTGGCAGCGAGAGGTGCGGACGAGTAGACGCACTAATCTCAAAATTTTAAGGTGATGCTATGGTTGCTGTGAATGGAAATGGAAAACCGGGAAAGACGCATGTAATTTCCATACTTGTTGAGGACCATTTTGGCGCGCTCCAAAGAGTTGCGGGCGTGTTTTCAAGGCGAGGCTTCAACATGAACACGATTACAGTTGGAAAAACGGAAAAACAGGGGCTCTCGCGCATGACGATAACCACAACTGGAGACAAAGGAATGGTTGAACAGATTGTGAAGCAGCTCAACAAGCTCGTAGACGCGATTAAGGTGAGCGTGCTTGACCCGGGCGATTCGGTAGTGAGAGAGATTGCGCTTGTTAAAGTTCACGTAAAGAATTTTGAAACACGCAATGAAGTGATGAACTACTCGCAGATTTTCCGTGCGCGCGTTGTCGATGTTTCTTCAGATTCTATGATGGTTGAAGTTACTGGAACTCCAGATAAAATAGATGCTTTTGTCGAGCTCATAAGGCCATTTGGCTTGAAGGAGTTTGTCAGAACGGGGATTACGGCGTTGAATCGGGACTAAAATCTGCTGGGTTTAAATAGAGATTCTGAGTAATCTGAGCGTGGGAATATGACTGGACCCGTTGTTACATTGATTAGAGCAACTAGGAGAAGAAATCCTCCTGCAGTTGACATGAGAACTGCGATTAGACAGGCTAATGCAAGAAAGGAGAAAATCGCCCCCAATTTGAGAGTTCACGCACTGCTTAGAAATTTAGTTGAAACATCTGATTGGGAGGAAGGAGAAGGCACAAAGAAGAACATACGGAGCGTGTTGGGCAAAATGAGGGATGATGAAGTCTGCATGGAACCGATTGGATGGGATGACGAACTGAAGATTTACCCTGTGTGGTGCTCTCCGCTTTTGGCGTATAAAAAGCCTGGCGAAGCGTTTGGAAGCGCAGTGAGCAGTGTTGACCCGGTAACGGGCATCAAATACACGCTTGAAGTTCCTTCGGTTTACAAAAACGAGCACGACTGTGTGCTTGCAGTTGCCCATGATATTGTTGATGGAAAGCCAACGTTTGAAGTTGAAGAGAAAGGGAATGAAATCGTAATTCGCGTTTCTGATGAGAAACTAATTTGTCTGTTGGAGAATTTTCCAGAGCAGGATGGATGGTATCCAAGAGATGAAAAATTTGGGATTCCGCTGAAGAATGGAATAGACCTAGACGACCCTAAGCGGTGCTATTTGGTGCGCGCAGATGAAAAAGTGACGCTAATTGTTCGCGGGCCGTTCAAGGATTTGTATATTCTTAATTGGCTCAATTTATGCATGAACAAGCTTCCTTATGAAGCATATGGGCTTATTACTGAAAAACAAGTTGGAGCCAAAGGCGAGGGGTAGGGAAGAGGCAGCTTTTTATTTCTCTTTGCGCCAAAGAAGAGCATGGCAATTGTTGCTCCTTCAATTTTATCTGCTGATTTTTCAAAGCTTGGAGAAGAGGTAGCGCGCGCCGAGAAAGCAGGAGCTGATTGGCTGCATGTCGATGTGATGGACGGCTCTTTTGTTCCTGCAATAACAATTGGAAGCGAAGTTGTTCGAAGTTTGCGCGCAAGCTCGAAGCTGTTGTTTGATGTGCATCTGATGGCAGTTGAGCCGGAGAAGCATATTGAAGCGTTCGCAAGCGCGGGTGCCGACTATATTACATTTCACTTAGAGGCAAGCAGGAGCGCAGAAACATGCATTGCAAAAATCCGCGCGCTCGGGAAGAAAGCGGGAATTTCAATTAAGCCGAAAACTTCGCTTGAAAGCGTTTTTCCTCTTCTTGCGCGCGTTGACTTGGTGCTTCTTATGAGTGTTGAGCCGGGAAAAGGAGGGCAGAAATTCATTCCTGAAACTCTTGAAAGAATACGCGAGCTGAAGCGCGAAATAAAGGCGCGAAAAGCAAGCGTGCTGATTTCTGTTGATGGAGGAGTAAACGCTGAAAATGCGCGCGCAGTTAGAGAAGCTGGCGCAGATGTGCTTGTTGCCGGCTCTGCTGTTTATGGAGCGAAGAATATAGCTGAGGCAATAGCGGCAATAAGAGGTTAAGCGGGTTAGCGCGGAGAAGAAATGAATGCGCAGAAAGCGCTTACGGCTATGCTGTCAAACTGCGTGTTTGAGCAGCGCTTTAGTTCGGAAATGGCTTCGTCTACTGTTCTTATTTTATCGCGCGGAACGTGCGGATTCACCATTGAGTCGAACGCATCGACTACTGCAATTATTCTGCCGCCTATGCTGATGTCGTCCCTTTTGAGCCCTAAGGGGTAGCCGCTTCCATCTATATGCTCGTGGGAAGCAAGAACAGCGGAGAGAAGATCGAGGTAGAAATTGTAGATTTGGTTGTCTATGAACTGCTCTGCTGTGTGCTGTATTTCCTGAACGCTGTGAAGAGAATGCAGCTTAATTAACTTGACTTCATCTTCAGTAAGGAGCCCTTTCTTGAATATTATTTCGTGTGGAAGACGAATTTTTCCCAAATCGTGATAGCGTGCAGCAAGCTTAAGGCATCTGATTCCGCTTGAAGAAAGCTTGTAAGCACTCGGGTAGGTGTTCTGAGAAGTTGAAATGAACTGCGCGAACTTTTCTGTAAGCGCAGAAACACGCTCGCAATGCGCCTTAGTTTTTTGGTCGAGAAGATTGAGCTTGTGAGTTATCCTCGCTTCGAGTTTGTCAAGCAGAATAAGCTCGTTAAGGCCATCGCTCGGAGCGCGCTTGAAGCGCCGGCTGAGAAGCGCAGGAGGTAGTTTCTTCAGCTCGCTCTTTGGAACTGTGATATTTGACTGGAGCATTGCGTTCACCATTAATGAGTTTAGGTTGTAAGCGTATTATAGAAAATTATACATAGAAACTATTTAAACCTGCGTACGGGAAAAGCAAGTGATGGAGCGGATGGAAAAAAGCGCGGAGGAACTGCTGAGCACGCCACTTGAGGAAGTGCTTTCTGGCTTGGGCACTTCAAAGCTGGGACTTAGTACGGAAGAAGCCGGAAAACGCCTTGGAAAATTCGGGCATAACGAGCTCGCGAGAAAAAAGAAGCGCGCGATTGTGCTGGAGTTTTTATCCAAGTTCAAGAGCCCTCTGCTCATCATACTGCTTATTGCGGGTTTGATTTCTGGTTTCTTCGGAGAGATGATAAATGCTGCGCTCATTTTTATGATAGTGATTATAAGCGGCGTGCTTGAATTTTATCAGGAGCATAAGGCGGAGCACGCAGCAGAGATGCTGAAGGAAAAGGTAAGCACGACTGCCACGGTGATGAGAGGCGCAGTAAAGCGCGAGAAGAAGATTTCCGAAATCGTTCCTGGAGACGTGGTGCTTCTTTCTGCAGGGGACATGGTGCCTGCTGATGCGCGCGTAATCAGCGCAAAGGATTTGTATGCGAACCAATCTTCGCTTACTGGAGAATCATTTCCAGTGGAGAAGAATGCCGAGCTGTTGAAGCAGAAGAGTGGCGCGATTACTGAATGGAGCAATTGCCTGTTTATGGGCACGTCAATTGTTGGAGGGACGGGAAGCGCCGTTGTGTTAAAAACAGGAAGCGCCACGGAATATGGAAAAATTGCAAAGAGTTTGGTGGGAAGAGCGCCTGAAACCGAGTTTGACCGCGGGTTGAAGAGGTTCGGGTACTTCATCATGAAGATAACGTTTGTGCTTGTTCTGCTCGTGTTTCTAATAAACGCGCTTTTGAACCGAGGAATTCTTGAGTCGCTTTTGTTTGCACTTGCAATTGCAGTTGGAATTACTCCTGAGCTTCTGCCAATGATTGTTTCCGTGAATTTCTCTAAAGCTGCGCTCGAGATGTCGAAGAAAGGGGTGATTGTGAAGCGCCTTGCAGCGATACAGAATTTAGGAAGCATGGATGTGCTGTGCACTGATAAAACAGGAACGCTTACGGAGAACAAGATAACGCTCATTTTGCATATAGATGTCGAGGGAAAAAACGACGAGAAAGTTCTGCTCTATTCATTTGTAAACAGCTACTACCAAACTGGGTTAAAGAGCCCGCTTGACGAGGCAATATTAAGGCATGAAGGAATGGAAGCAAAAGACTATGAAAAGCTGGATGAGATTCCGTTTGACTTTGTTAGAAAGAGAGTTTCAGTAGTTGCCAAGCACGAGGGCAAAAACATACTTATAACCAAGGGGGCCCCTGAAGAAGTTGGAAGCGTGTGCAGCGTGTATGAGTGCGCAGGCAAAGTAAGCCCGCTCACTAAAGAAATGCGCGGGAAAATTGAAAAAAAGTATTATGAACTAAGTGCAGAGGGATTTAGAGTGCTGGGAATTTCATATAAGAAAGAGAATAAAGACAAAACAGAGTATGCAGTAAACGATGAAAATGAGATGATATTTCTTGGGTTTGTTGCTTTCATAGACCCGCCAAAAGGAAGCGCAAAAGAGTCGCTGAGGCTGTTGAAAAAAGGCGGCGTTGAACTGAAAGTTATTACTGGAGACAACGAGCTGGTGACAAGAAAAACGTGTAAAGAGTTGAGTTTTGAAATTAGGGGGCTTGTGAATGGAAGCGAACTTTCGCAGATACCGGATGACGCGCTTTCACGCGTTGTAGAAAATACGAACGTGTTCTGCAGAGTTACGCCAATGCAAAAGGACAGGATAATTTATGCGCTGAAGAGAAACAACCACGTTGTTGGGTATTTGGGCGATGGAATCAATGACGCGCCGTCCATGAAAACCGCGGACGTTGGAATTTCAGTTGACAATGCAGTTGATGTTGCAAAGGAAAGTGCGGATATCATTCTTTCGCGCAAGAGTTTGAGGGTTCTTGAAGAGGGAGTGAGGGAAGGGAGAAAAACGTTCTCCAATATTACGAAGTACATAAATATGGCAACGAGCTCCAGTTTTGGGAATATGTTCAGCGTTGCGGGTGCTTCTCTTTTCCTTCCGTTTCTGCCTATGCTTCCGATTCAGATTCTGCTCAATAATTTGCTCTATGAATCATCGCAGTTGACAATTCCGGTTGATAATGTGGATGCAGAAGACATTGAAAAGCCCAAGAAGCTTGATGTAAACCAGATAGGCAAGTTCATGGTCGCTTTAGGGCCAATAAGCTCTCTGTTTGACTTCATTACTTTTGCAATATTGCTGCTTGTTTTCAGCGCGACTCCCGCTCTCTTCCAGACTGCGTGGTTTATTGAGTCGCTTTGCACCCAAGCACTCGTGATATTTGCAATAAGAACGAAAAGAAGTCCGTTCTACAAAAGCTCTCCGAGCAGGCTGCTTGTTATCAGTACGTTTACTGCAGTTGCAATTGCATTTGTGCTCCCGTTTACTCCGCTTGGTGCAGTGTTCAAGTTTGTAGAGCTTCCTTTCTCGTTTGTCGTGCTTCTCGCAGTGCTCATTGCCACATATATAGTGCTCGCTGAAGTGGTGAAGAATTTCTTCTATAAGCTGAACCCTGCTTAAGTATGCTTAAGAAAAAGGAGGGCCGCGGGTGGGAATCGAACCCACGCCAGCGGGGCCACAGCCCGCTATCCTACCATTAGACAACCGCAGCCATCAAAGAAGTAGAAGTATTACTCAAATAAGGTATTTAAACTTCGCACTCAGAGGGCCTCTTTTAATCCTCGCGCCAGCTTCTGAACTTTTGCGCACGCCTCCTCGGTGGTTTTTGATTCTTGGATGAGCTTGACAAATGCACTTCCAACGATTACGCCGTCGGCTCCTGCATGCGCGAGAGCGCGCGCGTGCTCAGGCTTTGAGATTCCGAAGCCGATGTAGATGGGTTTGCTCGTGAGCTTTTTAACGCGCGCAATTGTTTCAAGCGTAAGCGCTTCTAAACTGCTTTTTGCTCCTGTGACTCCAAAATGTGCAACTAGGTAGAGGAAGCCAGTTGTATGCTTTGCAATTTCGCGCACGCGCGCATCTGGAGTATTGGGTGCTATGATGAATGCAGTTTTTACTCCGTGCTTTGAGCATGCGTTTTCGAACTCGCGCGCCTCTTCGATTGTCAAGTCAGCTGCGAGAATTGTTGAAACGCCTGCTTCTTTCGCGCGCTTCACGAAGTTTTCAACTCCGGCGTGGTAGATTAGATTGTAGTAGGTGAGAATCACGAGCTCTTTGTTGAGCGGGCGGAGCTCGGAAAGAGTGCGCAGGCATTTTTCAGGAGTCGCACCGTTTTCAAGAGCGAGCTGGGAAGCTGATTGAATTGTGGGGCCGTCTGCAATTGGGTCTGAAAAAGGAACCCCTAGCTCGAGTATGTCTGCGCCTCCGCTCGCGAGCGCTTTGCAGAGCACTTTGCTGGCTTCAAACGAGGGAAAACCTAATGGCAAAAATGCAATTAGCTGGGTTTTCATGGATAATTTTTGGGCCAAAGAGCTTAAATAGGAGTTGGAGTGTATAAAAAAGGACATTGCGGGGGAAGGTGCTTGAGTAATGTTTGCAGTAGGAAAGGGAGGCACATTTAGGCCTCCAGTTCATGAAAGCGCAAGAAGCGCATTTTTAGGAATTAAACCTAAAGCAGATGCGAGATTTGCTTTTTCAGGGCGCAGTTTTGAAAAAAGAGTGAATAATAAAGAACTGGAGAAACTGTTTTGCGGGATTAAGAGGATAAAGAGAGCTATGGGCAGCAGCAACGGAGACGAAGAGTTGAGTTTGGAGAAAGCAGAAGAAGCAATGCAGGAAGTTGCAAGAATTGCATGCTCGAGCAAAGAAATGATGAAAATACTGCTCAGTGAAATTGATGCAGTTAAAAACTGCGCATGCAAAATTTACCTGCTTTCAAATGTGCTGACGCCTGCTGAAAACATGGACGTTGCAAAATCTGTTTTTAGGCGCATGAACAGAATGCGTTCGCATGCGTTCGAAGAGAAATATGGAAAAACGTGCGGAACTCTTGTTTTCAGGGCAATTGCTTTGACTAGCATTGCCTTGAATGCAAAAAATCACGAAATTGGAAATAAGGCAAAAGAGAACGCGGAAAAAGTTTTTGCCAAAATGGGAAAAGATGGGCGGAAAAGAAATGGTAATGGAAACGAACTGCTTGGAATTGTTTCGTACATGGAAGAATCATTGGGAATAGAAAGAGCAAAACGCGTTTCAAGGAACAGTTGGTAGACGGCTTCTCACAATTTCTATGTCTTTGTCTCCTCTTCCAGAGAGGCAGATGAGAAGAGATTCTGTTTTTTTCATTTTTTGCGCAAGCTTGAGCGCGTGAGCAAGGGCGTGCGCGGATTCGAGCGCTGGAAGAATTCCTTCTTCGCGCGAAAGAAGAGCAAAAGCATCGAGCGCCTCTTTATCGGTTGCGCTCACGTATTTTGCGCGTTTTATTTCGTGAAGAAGCGCATGCTCAGGCCCAACTGCAGGGTAGTCTAAGCCTGCGGAAACTGAATGAGTTTCGCTCACTTGTCCGTTTTCGTCCTGAAGTAAATAAGAGAGAGTTCCGTGAAGCACTCCTTTTGAGCC
>JBDROI010000123.1:0-13368 GCA_043810245.1 Microcaldota archaeon | reverse complement strand
CAGTTCTACAGGATGAGAAAGTGGCATAAGAGAGCAAGCATTGCAAGCTCAACTGAGAGAAACCTTGCAATAGCACTCAGTGAGCTTAACCGAATTTCGTCTTACCTTGGGCTTCCAGAGAATATTAGGGAGGCTGCTGCGCTTACCTACAGACGATGTATAGAAAAGGGGCTTATTAAGGGGCGCCTTATTGAAAGCGTTGTTTCTGCGGTTCTTTATGCAAAGTGCAGAGAATGCGGAATTCCTAGAACGCTCAATGAAATTGCCGAGATTTCGGGTGTTAAAAAGAAGGAGATTGGGAGGGCTTACAGAAACATAAGCCATGAGCTTGGTTTGAAGATACCTCTAACTGACCCTTCATATTATATCCCCCGCTTTGTCGCTTCGCTTAAGCTTAGTGGCAAGGTGCAGGAAAGGGCAATTGAGCTCATAAAAAAGGCAAAGGCCAAGCACTTGATATCTGGGCGCGGGCCAACTGGGCTTGCAGCTGCTGCAGTTTATGCAGCGAGTGCGATGGTTGGCGAGCGAAGAAGCCAGAAAGAAGTTGCCGAAGCAGCGGGAATTACTGAAGTAACTATTAGGAACCGCTACAAGGAGCTTAAGAAAGAGCTTGGATTAAAGATTGCGATTTAAAAGCAGTCTTTCCTTCTTTTCTTCTTTTTATTTTTCTTATTTGGCCTAGTTTCCTTTCTTTTAAATTTTAAAGGAGAACTATGCTGACTGGGTGCGGTGGCTTTCGCCTTGGATAATGCTTTTGTAAGCAACCCACCCTTCACCAAGCTCCTTAAGCAGGTTATGCAAAAGACTATGTTTTCCGTTGCTTTTTAGGAAACTTAAGATGACCATGCGTTCAGCAGAAGTTGCAGATTCTAAGAAAAACTGAGTAAGCCAGGGGATAACGCAGTTCTCGCGCAGATCGATATCGCCTACATTGCAAAGAGCTTTCACGATTCTTAATCTAATTTCTGCAGAAGTTGTTTGTGGTGTGCCTATTTTTTCTTCAACAAGCTGTTCGTTTTGCGCCTGGTGCATGAGTGTTTTTAGCACTTTTTCTAAGGGCGTGTTTTTGTATTCATATCTGGAATTGATGAACACAATATCTATTTCATGCACAGTGGAAAATCTTATTTCAATATTTTGGTGGTTCAGTAGAAGAGGGGATAACAAAATAGACGCTATTTCTTCTGGAAGCGGCTTTAGATTACCGATGCAGGTTAATGCAGCAATACATACGCGTGGGTCGGTGCTAAAAAGATGTTTTGCAACTTCTCCTGTTGCTTCTTTGTAGCGCAGAGAAAAACCTAAGTGTGTGAGCATGCTGATTTTTATCTGTGAACTGTTAGTTTTGCTTAGTAAGGAAAGGTACTCTTTTTTGGCGTATTCGCTTGTGAATGAATCTAGGCACGAGCTTATCTTCTCGAAAACATAGTTGGCTTTTTCTAGTTTGAATTTGTCTGCAGTATCGACAGCTGATATTAGAGCCACCTCTCTTTCCAGGCAGTTGAGAAGAGAGGGCAGAATCAAAGTGTCTTTGGCTTTGAGGTGGTTAAGCTCACTAACTGCCGACTCGCGCATTACTCTAAGAATGTCAGTATCAAGTGGTTGAGAGTGATTGTGCAGCTCTTCGGTAAGAAGAACAATGACTGCTTTTTGTATCGCAGTTAAATCTGCCTTTGCCTGCTCTGTGTCTGCGTGGGCTGGATCAAGTTGGGACGCAAACTTGCCAATTTTTCGTATAGACTCGTATGAATAATTAAATTTGCCTTGTTCAGCTGCATCAAATTTTTCTTTCATGAGAACAAGCAACTGTGAATATTCATCGCGAGAGCGTGCGCTTGCAGTAAGAATAATCTTGTGTTTGTCGCAGAGAAGCTTGAATTTAATTCCTCGCTCGGTATCGGGCATTGTCTTGCGCTCTGGAGAAACGCCGAACATACTTCCGTTCTTTTGAATTGCTGCCATGTTTTCACCTCGCGCCTAGGAGGCGCGCGCCGTAGCTCTGAAGTCTCTTAATTAAAACTGCAAAAGCAGAAGAAATAATAGGGCGGAAGGGATATTTATACCTTTGCATTGCTTACCTCGGTGCGTCGAGAGAGGGAAAAGGCTTATAATGAGAAGAAGAGAAAGAGATTACAAGCAAGTTAAGCGGGATTTCTGGGGTGATGTGCGTGGAGGGAGAACTAAGCACAAGAGACAATATAGTGTATATAGGAAAGAAGCCAGTAATGAACTATGTTTTAGCAGTGATTACACTTTTCAGCAATGGCGCGCCAGAAGTGAGTATAAAGGCGCGAGGACTATCGATTTCGCGCGCAGTTGATGCAGGAGAAATAGTGCGCCATAAATTCTTGCCAGATGTAAAAGTAAAAAGTATTACAACGGAAACTGAAGAGATGACTTCTGAAAGAGACGGAAGAAAATCGATGGTTTCTTCAATCAATATTACACTGAGCAAGTAGGGGAGAAGAAAAGGCAGAAGAGAATAGGAGCGAAGCAATGCGTGCGAAAAGAGTTGGACGCGAGAGGGGTCGAACGCGGAAGTTTTTCAAGGCGCTTGGCATCTAACTAACTACTTCTTAATCTTCTTCAACTCTTCTCCAGAGAATTCTTTTTTGGTTGAGCATTTCTTTTGCAACTGAAAGAAGCTGGGTGCTCAAGCGGAGAGCTTCGTCTGGACTTAGTTTTATTGCCTGCGAAGTTGCTGTGTTCATTATACGCACGGTGATTATTCCGTCGCGCGGAAAACCGTTGAGATTCTGCGGGTCCTCGCTTTCCAAACGCAGGCAGTTTCTATGACTCTCGCCTTTTTCGTCTTTCCACCAGTGAATTATTTCTTCTTCGACTGACATGTTGATCGCCGAGAGAAAAAGGGCGAACGCTGTTTAAATACTGGAGTAGGCACGCTAACTTGCCAGTGCCGAGAAGAAGTTTGTGCTATTTCGAGCGCGTCAAAAACATATGCGCGTTGACTGCTGCAAGCGCGCCCTGTCCGCATGCTGTAATAATCTGGCGCAGATTGCCGAAGTTGCCAGTTACGTCGCCCGCGGCTAAAACACCTGGAACGTTGGTTTCCATCTGGGCATTCACGTGAATTTGCCCCAGAGGCGAAACGTGCACGCCTATTTGTTTTGCAAGCTCGCTTGAAGGAATCTCGCCAATGTTGACAAAAACTCCGTCAACTTCAAGATCGATCTCTTTGTTCGTATTCACGTTTTTCAGTTTTATTTTGCCAACTGTGCCATTTTCGTTTCCGAGAATTTCAACTGGAACTGTTTCTAAAATGAATGTTACTTTTCCCTCAAGCTGTTTCTGAAGAACTTTATCGCCTCGGAATTCGTTGCGTCTGTGGATGAGATAAACTTTTGAGGCAATTTGGGAAAGAGTTAATGCTGAGCTTAGCGCCGTATTTCCGCCGCCAATAACCGCGACTTTCATTCCCTGAAAGAAGGTTGCATCGCAGGTGGAACAATAGGAAACTCCTTTGCCGAGAAACTCTTTTTCTCCGGGTACGTCGAGCTTTTTGTTGTAGGCGCCGGTTGCAATGATGAGGGAGCGCGTGGTGTAGGTTTTGCTCGCTGCTGTGCGAACCGAGAAGGTGTTTCCTTCTTTGTGTATTTCCATTACACTTTCGCTCGTTATGTGAATGTTGAATTTCTCAAGGTGCTCCACCATTGCTTTTGTTAAATCAGGACCTGAAATTGAGGGAATTCCAATGTAGTTCTCAACATGGCTCGCTGTAGCCATTGCGCCTCCGGGGGTCGAGCCTTCGAGAAGAAGAACGCTTAACCCGCGCCGCGCTGCGTAGAGAGCAGCTGACATGCCCGCGGGCCCCGCACCTATTATTAGAACATCGTGCAAATAAATCACCTTAATTTGGTCTTGGCTAGCTTCGTCCTGCTGAACAGCGCTTGCAAACCCCGTGCGTGGAGCATTGAGTGCAGACGAGAACGCCGCAAAGCGAGCATGTAAGCATCGCTGGCTGTTTCCCGCAAATGCTGCATATGCCAATAAGTTTGCCCATAGGACTAAAATAAAGGAGTGAAGGGATAAATAAGTTATTGGTTCGAAAAAAATACGCTTTGGTTCAATTGGAAGAGAAGAATTATGGGAAAGGAGGTAAACTTTAATAAGATGAAAAACTAAAGGAAAAAGGAAAATGAGGGGTTGGTTTTATGCAAATGAAAAACGTATTGCTGGTTATTGCACTTGTTGCAGTTCTCGCAAGCTCGGCGTGCGCAGATATTTTGGTTTCTAGTTTTGTGGTTACGCCTTCGACGTTGAGGCCAGGAGCTAAAGGAACTGTTTCGTTTACGCTTACCAACACAGGGAGCACTGCAATAAGCGGAGTAAAATGCTACCCGAGCGGCTCTGGCTTTACATTTGCAAGCAATTATATTGATGCAGGGGACTTGGGAATTGGCGGCTCAACCAGCATAACTCTGCCGTTTACTACAAACGGAGACATAAAATCAGGTATCTACAACGTTCTTGTTTCAAGCTATTGGAGCGACGGCACGGGAAGCCAGCACAAAACATTTTCGGTTTCAGTTAATGTGACTGATTTGCCAGTTTTCCAAATTTTGACTCCTACAAACATCGCACCGGTTGGCCCTGGAGGGGAGCTGGATGTGGTTGCGACAATAAAAAACACAGGAGGCAAAGCAACGGACATGGAGCTTACGACAAACTCTTCAACATTCTTCTTAACAAGCACATCTAAAATTTTGCTTGGAACGATAGGGAATGATGCAGAAAAAGAAGTACTGCTCAATTTTTCGGCTTCGTCTTCAGCGGCAAGCGGAGTGCACACAATACCAGTGGTTCTTGAATATTTGGATGAACTTTCGGTGAAGAGGCAGAGTGTGTTGTATATTACTCCAGTGCGCGTGGTGAAAAGTTCTGTTGATTTCTCAGTTCAGATGGCTGAATTAGAAGACAAAATATCTCCAGGAAATAGGGTTAAAATTCGCATGAACTTGACGAATATAAGAAGTGCAACTGCATACTCGGCAACTGTTTCAATTTCCTCTTCCTCAGCATATATTACTCCAATGAGTTCAGCCGAGAATTATGTTGGCGATGTATTGCCAATGCAGATGAAAGAGGTAGAGTTTGAGATTGGGGTAGCGAGCGGGGCAAGCCCAGGCTATTACCCGCTTACAGTTACTGTAAACTACCTAAACAGAGAGGGAGAAGAACAGAGTGCAATTCAACAGACGCTTGGTATGGAGGTGAGTGGAGTTGCGGATGTTTCTGCAATTGCTTCACTTAGCCCCGCACCGGCAACTCCTGGTGCGAAGTATGCGCTTTCTCTGCAGATTTCAAATATAGGAACAATTCCAGTTGGCTCGCTTTTTGTAAAAGTTTCTAGCGAAGTAGTCGACATCCTTGAAGCGCCCGAAAATTATGTTGGGACGCTGGCGCTCAATGATTATACGAGCGTGCAGTATAATGTTTTTGTGAAGAATGATGTTGCACCCGGCAGATATCCAGTAAATGTGGTTGTAAGTTTCAGAGACGCGAGGAATGCGCTTCACACAATGGAAAAAATTACGTATATTGAGATTGTTTCTCCAGAAACTGCTGCACTTATAAAGGGAGGCAATGGTGGAACGCCGTGGTGGGTTTCGTTGATTGTGCTGGGTATGATTGCGGTGCTCGGCTACTTCGGCTACAAAAAATTTGTGAAGAAGAAGTAGCAAGATAATGTATTATTCTCTTTTTCTTTCTTTTATTTCTATATTGCTTGCGCCGGCAATTATTACGCGCGTGCATTTCGTGAATATGCCGTTTTCAACCACGCCCGGAATTTGGTTGAGCAGCTTCTCCATTTCTTCTGCGTTTTCTATGCGCATGTTCGCGTGCAGAAGGTTATTTCCATTGTCTGTGATGAAAGGTTTGCCTTCATCTACGCGCATTTTTGAAGAAATTCCAAGCTTGCTTAGCGAGCGCTGCACTGAAGGAATTGCAAACGGGATTACTTCCAGTGGAACCTCGCCTTCGAGAGGCTTGCACTTGCTCGAGTCAACGATTACAATGAACTCGCGCGCCTCATAGTCGACAACTTTTTCGCGCGTGAGAGCCCCGCCGTAGCCTTTTATTAGATTCAATTTTTCGTCGACCATGTCCGCGCCGTCTATTGCCGAATCAATGTGGGCTATATCTACAAGCGAAACGACTTTCAAACCTAATTCTTGGGCGAGTTTTGTTGAGGCAATGGAAGTTGAAACACAGGTTAAGTTGAGATTTTCTTTCTGGCTGCGCTCTGCAAGAAGGCGGATGAATATGGAGGCGGTGCTTCCCGTCCCCAAACCAAGGATAGTGTTTGGTCTTATGTATTTGAGCGCGGCGCGGGCCGCGAGAGTTTTTTGGTCTTCCATAAACTAAGCTACGAAAAGGAAGCTTAAATACTTACGCACTCATGCAATAAATTGGAAGAAAAGAACGCATGCGAGCGGGATTGTGAAGTTGTCGTCTATATGCAGATTCATGCTTTCGACTAGTGCGCACAGAAGCGCAAGCGGGAATGCTGCAGCCCCTATAAAGAAGTAGGCAGGAAGCGATGCTAGAAAGAAGGTCGCTGTTCCTTCCCAGGTTTTATTTTTGTTGTGCGGAAGAGGATGATTTCCAAAGCGCTTTCCAATTATTGTCGAGATTCCGTCTCCTATTGATAGAATGAAAATTCCGGAGCAGAACTGGCGAGTTCCGGATGTAAAAGAAATTAGAAGCATTGCACCAACCCAGTACCAAAGAGCACCATGTGCGGGCATGATGTTGGGGCGTTCGAAAACATCGAGCAGCCAGTCAACAACTGTAATTTTTACTCTTTTAAGTTTTAGGTCTATTATCACGAGCCCTAAGAGGAGGAAAATGATGAGAGCCGCTTCGACTATTTCCTTCCAGCTGGTGGGTGCAGATTGGTAAACTAGAAGAGCGAAGGCTATCATTAGGATGCCGACAAAAATGTGCACTAGCTGGCGCCGAGTTTCCATTTTTTCCAGACCTCTATGAAACGATTTACAATGATTTCTGCGAGCGCGTAAACTGCAATTCCAATTGCGATGCCTGCTACAACGTCGTTAAGTGTGTGCACTCCAAGATATAGACGAGTGAAAGATATGAGAAATGCGAGTATTAGATAGAGCGCAAATACGGGGGTTCCTAGAGTTGCTGCAACTAAGAGGAAGGAAACTGCTGCATGGCCGCTTGGAAATGATTGGTAGGAGGTAGGCTCCCCTGCTTCGCATGGATAGCGCACATCCTGAGTTAGGCACGGACGCGGCTGAGCGTAATAAGATTTTGCAGCATAAACAACTGCAATTAGGAGGAGTACGCCTAAAACTGTGATTAGAATTCGCTTCCTGAGCTTGAAGAAAGGAAATGTAAGAAGAGTCAGAAGAGCCAGCATGACGTATGCTTGCTCTTGGAAGAGGAATGAAACCTCGGTTATGAAGGGTATTGCCAGCTGAGAAATGAATGAAGTAATTACTCCCATGAGAACCAAGAATTTTTAACAGTGCGCGTATTTAAATTAGTTGTGCACAACGAAGCGATATTACTTACTTTTGGAAGCACGAACGTGCAAGGCGATGAGCTGGCTTGGGAAATTGGAGGGGGCCTCAAGCTAAAGGGAATTAGATGTATTAAATGCGAGAAGCCAGAAGATATTCTTGAGACTGCAGAAGAAAATAAAGGTAAAGAAATTTTTGTTATGGATGTTGTAAAAGAGCTTGGGCGCGTTCGATTTGTTGGTGTTGATGAGTTGAGTGAGCATACCATTGTTTCGCTCCACGATTTTGACGTGGGCTTTTTTCTTAAGCTTTTGAAGGAAGTTGGAATTTCGATTAAGATAATTGGAGTGCCGTTTGGAATGAAAAAAGAAGATGGGTTGAAGGAAGTAAGCGTATTTTTGGCGGATTATTTAGCAGGAGTTCAGCGAGGTAAAAAGAAGGCAAAGGTTTAAATAGAGATAATTGTAAAAGAAACTGGGTGATCAGATGGTCTTGCCAAAAGGCATGAAACACGATGAGGCTTTGCCTGTTGTGCTGCAGGGCATTTATGGTGGAGTAGTTTGCGGCTATGGTATGCTTGCGATAGGTGCAATGCTTTCGCCTCCAGTTGCTCTTGCTCTTGTGTCTGCGTCTGCGCTTGGAACTGGTTTTGTAACTACGTTGGCGCTGCATGCAGAAGCGAAGAAGATTTCGGACAAGAAGAATGCAGGAGTATCAGAAGAAGTCGTGCAGATAACAAGCGATGTTGGAAGCACAGGAATTTCTAAGGACGTTGAAGCGGTTTCGTCTTCTGCGTCGTCTGCGACGTTTGTTTTAGAGCTTCCAAAAGAAGCAGAAATGAGAGTTGCTGCGCCTGCAAAGTTTGCAGTTAAGAAAAAGGCGCTCGCAGTAAAAAGAAAGCAACCAAAAAACAGAAGGAGGAGGTAGTTGCCTTTTCCTTATTTCTCTTTTTCTTATTTTATTGTTTTTTGTTAGTATGAATCAGCTTGATTATTTTCTTTCTATCTTTAGAGTTAGGAAGTGTGCCGAGCAGGAGATGCATGGATCATAGGCGCGAATTAGTTTTTCAAGTTCGAAAAGAATTTTGTCTTCAGAGCCAAGTTTGAGCAGTTCTGGCATGTACGCTGCTACATCTTCTTCTATATTCTTTAGGTTTTGCGCTGTCGGAGTTATGATGTTGGTTTTGCCAATTACGCCCTGCTTGTTTATGAAGTAATCGTGGAAAACGGTTCCGCGGGGGGCTTCTGTCGCGCTTACTCCGCGCCCAGCCTTCAGCTCGATTTTCTTCTTTCGCTCATTTTTGAGTTTTAGATTCTCTAGAAGTGAGATGCATCGGTCAATAATGTGCACACACTCAACTGCCTGCGCAAAGTTGTTGATGAAAGGAGAATCATTCGGGAATTTGATGTTGGTTGCTTCGATTGCGCGCTTTGCGTCGTCGGAAAGGAATTTTTGGTTAAGATTTATTCTTGCAAGGGCGCCGACTGCATAGCCGTGCCCATTAATCTTCACAGGTTTTGTGTTTGAGTAGCTGGCTATGTACTCTTCAAGATGCTTGGTGTACGCGGCGGGCGCGAAACTTGCGCCTTCGCTCGTTCCCAAATCAGCGCCTATGAAAGAGTAGTCTTTGTTGTTCTTGAGCGCCATGTAGGTTGTTTTTCTCTGGAAGTTGGGGTAAGAAAGGGAGCCGAAAAGCTTTGCAGTTTCATCAAACTCAGGTTTGCTTTCCTTCAGCTTATTCAACAAAGAATCGAGAGTTGTTTGTGTTGGCAGTCTTGTGAAGCCGCCCACGCGCATGGAAACGGTGTGAATCTCGCGCCCAATAAGCGCTTCAACCAAGTCGTTTGCAAGCCGCTTGAGCCTGAGAGCACGCTTCACTTCGTTTGGGTATTTGGATGCTGCTGCGATAGCACTGGGAAAGCCCACATAGTCTGGAAGTGCAAGAAAGTAAATGTGAAGAACGTGCGACTGGAGCTGCTCAGCAAGAAACGCGAGCTCGCGCAGAGTTTTGGTCTGCTCGCTGGGCTGAAAATCGATTGCAGATTCGACTGCGCGTATGGAGCTTAATGAATGAGTAGTATGGCAGATTCCGCAAATTCGCGAGGTAATTAAAGGTGCTTCGTCAAAGCGCCGGTTTTTGAGCATTGCTTCAAAGAAGCGTGCGCCTTCAACTACAGAAACTTCAACTTTTTCTATTTTATCTCCGTCGACTTTTATGTGAAGGTCTGCATGGCCTTCGATTTTAGTTATGTGGTCTAGTTTGAATGTTTTCATAGAACCTGCCTCGCCTGCTTGCTGTTGCACGCAAACTTGAGAAGTGCCCGGCGCGTGTCAGCTTCGCCGAAGTTTTTCTTCATGAGCTCCACGAACGCAGGAATGTTCGCGTCTTCATAGAAGCCGCGGCAGCCGATGCATGGAGAACCCAAACTTGGACAGAGCGCACCGCAGCCTCCGCGCGAAATTGCTCCGATGCACTGCTCTTCCTTGAATATGCATTTATTGCCTTTCATCTTGCATTCGTGGCAGACTGTGTTTGAATAGGATTGCGGAATTTGGCCCACTAGAAGCGCTTTTAGAAATTTCACGAACTCCATTTTGTCAATAGGGCAGCCGACTATTTTGAAATCCACTTTGACGTATTCTTCGAGGCCACTGGCTTTTACTGATTCTATGTGTTTGGTGTGAGGGTAAATTGAGGATTCGAGCTCTTGTTGGGAGTATTGGTTCTTTATTGTTGGGATTCCACCAGAGCATGCGCATGCGCCGATTGCAATGAGAATTTTGCAGTTCGCGCGGATTTTCTTTGCGCGCGCAATTTCGGCAGGAGTTGTTATTGAGCCCTCTACTATTGCAACGTCTAGATCTTTTGGTTCTTCTTTTGGTTTTGACTGCGCAAGCCGGAAGTCTACAATGTCTATGAGAGGAATTACTTCCAGCAGGACGTCCTCTAGGTCGATGATGGAGAGCTCACATCCCTCGCAGCAAGTCATGCTGTACAATCCAACTCTTGGTTTTGCCATGATTTCACCGTAAACTACTCAACTGGAAGTTTGTCCGCGCGGAATACCGGGCCGTCGATGCATGTGTATTGGTTGCCAACTGTGCACCTCCCGCATTTGCCCATGCCGCATTTCATCATGCGCTCAAGCGAGATATAAATTTGTTCTTTTTTGAAGCCGCTCGTTAGAAGCTGGGTTATTGCTGAATCAATCATCAAAGGAGGCCCGCAGATTACTGCAATGCAGTTTGTGCTTGAAAGTTTCGAGCGTTCTCGCTCAAGAAGTTGCGAGACAAATCCTACACAGCCGTCCCATCCTTCGCACGTTGAGTCGATGGTCAAGCCGACAGAAACTGTCTGCTTCTTCCAGTCTTCGAATTCGTGCTTGAACACAAAGTCAGTTGGGGAGCGCGCGCCGTAGTATAAATCAACTTTTGCATATTTCGCGCGCTCTGAAAGAATGTGTTTGAGAACAGAGCGCACGGGAGCCATGCCTATGCCGCCGGCAATGAGAAGCATGTTCTTTCCGTGGAACTCACTCATAGGGTAGGGCTTTCCAAATGGGCCGCGAACGCCGATGATGTCGCCTTGCTTCAAGCGATGAAGTGCTTGCGTTACGTTTCCCAGCTTTTTCACGCTGATGTCGAATTCTCCTTTTGTCGCTGCTGACGAAATTGAAATTGGCGCTTCGCCGATTCCGAGAATTGAAACCTGCGTGCACTGTCCCGGTTCATAGGAGAAATTATTTTTGTCTTCAGGAGAAAGAAACTCGAGTGTGAATGTGCTTACATCAGAAGTTTCTTGAACTATTTTTTTTATGCGCACGGGCTTTACACTAGGATTCTGCATTTGCGCGTGAGGAGGTTGAAGAGTTTCCATTTTAGTCACCTGTTATTTTATTTGCGATTTTTGTTATGTCAATTCCGACTAAGCAGGCAGTTATGCATCTTCCACAGCCAACGCACATCTGCTTTCCAAAGCGCTCGTTGAAATAGAGCAGTTTGTGGAGAACGCGTTGCTTAAGGCGCGCGCCTCTTGACTCGCGGAAGCAGTGCCCGCCTGAAACAGTTGTAAATGATTTGAAATGGCATGAATCCCACGTGCGCCTGCGTTCGCCTCCTTTTAGAGTTAAGTCAACTTCGTCTTCAACGTCGAAGCAGGTGCATGTCGGGCATACGGCAGTGCATGAACCGCAGTTTAAGCAGGGCTCTGCGAATTTGTCGAAAATTTTATCTATTTTTTTTGATTGTTTAATGTTAAGAGATTTGATTGATTTCTTGCAGGATGGAGATGTTAGAGTTGGATTTTCTTCGGTTGGTTGAAGCTGCTGTGTGATTAGTTGTTTTGCAGAATCAGTTCCAAGTTTCACTACGAAATGGTCTCCGCTGTCTTGGAAAAGCATGTCATATTTTTCTGCCTTGCCTGCGCCCATTGACTCGCAGAAGCAGTTTTGGGTTGGAGAAGTGCATTCAAGTGCAAGAATGAATGTGTTCGCACGTCGGTCCGCGTAAGCGTGGTCTTGAGGAGGATTTTTGAAAAATAGATCAGTTGTGAGGAGGGCGTTTAAGTCACATGGGCGGATTCCAAAGAGCACGCGCTTTCGCGAGAGAGGAGCGGGCATTTGGACTTCATTGCCCTTGAATGAGACTATCTGCTCTCGCGGCGGGAAGAAAAATGATTTTGGCGAGTAATCTGCATTTTTGGAAAGCTCAACCTCGTCATCGGGTGCGAGAAGCTTGAAAACAACTGCTCCATTCAGTTTGATTGGAGCTATTACATCATACTCGCGCATGAGGAATAGTAAATACTCCCGGAGTTTGTCTTTGCTAAGTGAGTAGTTCTGCATTAGGATACCTTCCTGTAGATTGCATTGTTTGAGTTGTCTAAGGAAAATAGACGCTAATAATAAAGGGGTTTAATTTTAAATAGGTTCTCTTGAAAAGGAAGTGTATGGGTTTATTTGATCTTCTGTTTGGGAGGAAACAAGAAAGAATGGATGAAAGGCGCGGGCCCTCGAAGCCTAGGCGGTGCTATAAATGCGGAGCGCGTGTTGGAGAGAAGGACTGGTTCTGCAAGAAGTGCGGCTTTCAAGTAAAGGAGCTTCCGAAGGAAAAAGAAGGGGAGGGAGCTGAAACGTATAGATGCCCCAGATGCGGGTTTGTTATGAAGACATTTATGACAAGCTGTCCATCTTGTGGAATAGAGTTTATATAAAGGGAGAGGTAGATTTTTAAGCCAAAACGCCTAAATGCAGTTATGAAAAATTATGGATTGAATGTTGTATTGAGTTTGGTTTTGGTTTGTTTCTTTTTGTTTGGATGCGTACAGCCGTTGATGAAAAGAGGAATTGAAAAGGCGTGTTCTAAACCAGAGTTTGCGGATTTGTGCAAAGAAGGAGTTTTAGACGAGAACTGTACGTCTAGTGATATGGATAATGATTATGGAGTAGGAGGGGTTACTGTTGGGACTCCACTTGTGGATATTGAAGATGATTTGGGGGAGTTAGTTAAGGCGGGTGAATTTGGGGTGTTTACAGATGCCTGCACTTCAAATATTGAGTTGAAGGAATATTCCTGTGAGGTAGATTCGCAGGGTGCTCGTAAGGTAGTTGTTGAGATAGTGAAATGTGATGGCAGTTGTATAAATGGAACGTGCAAAAAAAGCACAAACGTTGAGGAAGAACCTAAGGAGGGGCCAGAAACAGAGCTGACCTGCATATCTAGTGATGCGGACAATAGTTTGTATGTTGCTGGGACTACTGAGGGGAAAACGTCAAGCACTGGGATGAGTATTGTTGGAGATAATGGTGTTAGCGTTCCAGCTGGTGGTTGGGGAGAATTTAGTGATAAGTGCAATGCT
>JBDROI010000122.1:0-30196 GCA_043810245.1 Microcaldota archaeon | reverse complement strand
TCTAATCGTTTCAGATAAAGAAAACGAAGAAACCATAGCAAACCTCGCTTCAGCAATCAAAAAGTATGAAGTTTTTCTCCCAAACCGCACTATAACTTTAGAAGAATCTCTTAAGGAAACAAAAAACGAATCGTTTGGAGTTCTCAATAGCAATACAGACTTCAGCAAGGTTCACAAAACTTCCACCCTGTTGGGAAAATTCTTCCTCTTCTCTATTTATGCCGTTATTAGCATCACTTCAATCTTCGGAGGGCTTATGCTAGGTGTAGGTTTAACTGAACTTGGAGTATTTTCTAAAAAAAATCACGGTGATTTATGATGAGAATAAACACGCAACTACTTCAACGACCCGGTTCTCAGATCATATTTCCTAGCAGCCCAACTAAACTTCCATTCAAAGAGAGGCATCCGTTGGTTTCCAAACTAATGGATGAAGCAGTAATATTCTCAGGAAACTTTGCGCTCCGTACTTGTCATCTTGACAAGGAAGAAATAACTGAAATAACCCAAGCCCTAAAAGTCAAGCAGAACGGAATGACTAATGATCAAATAGTAAACCGTTTCGAATTTGTTAATCTCATAAATTCCATTCAAAAATTTCTGCTAAAATGCATTTCTTCAATGCCCTTCATACCCTTAGCAGTTTCTATTTACTCCACGCTTTCCTTGCGTTATTTGATTTTATCTTGTCTGCCCAGCGTGGCCGCGCTCATAATCTTAGCAATGGAAGACATGACATCCATTTCGTTTAAACCATTTGTTTTTTTCACTTGGCTTGAAAAGAAGCTCAAAACTTCAAACGAGGAAGAAATATGACAATAGCAACACAACTCCTGCAAAAACCGGGCTTCCGCCTTAACTTCTCTAAAACTCCATCTTTAATCCCACTAAGAGAAAAAAACCCCTTCAAATACAAGCTTCTGCAATTTGATAAAAAATTCCGCTATGAGGCACTGCTTACGTGTGCATGCGTATCAAAACTTTATTCTTTTGAATCTCGCCAAGAAAACATAGAACTTCCCAGCAATGTTTCGCTAGGTTTCCGTGCGATTCCTTTTGCCGTCTTTTTTTCAGTAGCAACTGGTACATTAGCGGATTCTATAGGCAAATTAGCGGGCCTCACTGTCGCTATAGTTTACGTAGCTTTCACACTTCTAACTGGTTATCTTTCAACTTACGTTCTTGCAAATCATTTCATAAAAAAGAGGAAGAAAAATGAAGACGCCTAACAGCAAACTCACCCAAGAGCAGATTTCCCTAATTGTAGAGCGAGCTTCCTCAAACTCTCGCGACCAGCTCATACTCGAGCTTCTTTCTTCATGCGGATTAACAGTGGGCGAACTTACCTCCCTAAAAACAAAGGACATCAACTTCCAGGAATCCACGCTAACAATTCCGTCAACTCCGCGCACACTCTCTCTTTCCTCTCCGCTCCTTGAGAAACTGTGCTCATTCACTTCAAAGCGCAGGCATCTCTTCAAAGGCTATGGAGGTTCGCTTACTCCGCGCAGAGTTCAGCACATAATAAAGAAATATTCTGAAGAAGCGGGCTTCTCAAACATCACTTCGCGCACGCTCCGCTACTCATTTGCGCTTCACTTCCTAAAGAAAACAGACGACATACAAATGCTTCAGCGAGTCCTTGGCCTCAAATCATTCTCAAGCATAGCAAACTATCTCCCGTACAACGGAGAGTCAACTGAAATTTACACTAAAGGAGACTAAAATGGCAGCAGTAAATATGCAAGCGGTAATTTTCCCCCTCTTCTCTACTGGAAGCTCCAACAAACCACAATTCTCTTTTGCAGGCAGATCCCTTACGGAAAGGCGTTTTGCTCCAAATGAAAAAGAAACAACCCGCAACCTTCTCACATTAAATTCAAGATACAGTACAATACAGCGGTGCGAGGCATGCATGCAGCTGGGGAGAAATAAAGTTCAAGAGGCAATTCCACGCCTCTTTGAGTTGCTTTTAGACGACGATCCAGGAATCCGCTTTGCAGCTGCAGTTGGCTTAAGCTACTTCGACACCTACGAAATTCCGCGCATGCTTCTCCAGCGCTTGCCAAAAGAAAGAGATCCAAAAACAATTGAGGCTCTGATAGCAGCAATAACAAGCATATCAAAAGAAGGAGTAGTGAGACCATGACCCCGGTTAGTTCGCAAATCTTGCAACGGCCTTTTTTCCGCCCTGTTTTTCCTAGGCGTCCTTCTAGAATTCCGTTAAGGGAAAGAGGTCCGTTCAGATACTACTTCTGCAATCTTTTGCTTAATAAGCCAAAAACAATGCGCTCAACACTCCTCACATATTCTTTAGCAATAGCCTTCTGCGCCCTTCCTATGCTAACATCCATTCCGATCATGAACTATATTTATGAAACAATTACCCAAAAAACATTCAGCGTTCAAGTAGCCAACAACACAATCCAACTTCGCTATAAAAACAAGAAGGTCGTATGCCCTCCAAATACAAGAGTTTTCACAGCTTATTTTAATGAAATGCCTCTTTCCTTTCCTGTTCCAGAAAATACTCCCGAATCCTTTGCAGTAGAATATACCTACAGTAAACAAAGTCAAATACCCCCAGTAATGCAACATATTTTTCCAAATGTAATAATTACGGATGGAATACCTGCTCCATTTATAGCTCCAACACACGCCCCAAACAAATCCACAACAAAATATACTGTTAAAGGCCGCATACCTAACAAAGTGCATTTTCTCTATCCTAACGCAGCCGTCATCAAAGCACGCAGCATCTGCTCAGCTATATGGATTATAACTTTCTTGCTAGGCATTTTCCTCATGCCCCGTGTTATCTCGCCCATTTCCAAGTTCATAGCAAAAAAATTAGCTCCAAACGAGAGCACTGAAACGGTGAACGAATGAGCCCAATCCTAGCGCCTCAAAGAACCTTCTCTTCAAGGATTTTCCTAGAGCAAGCAATGAAAGGAAAATCTCACGATGGAAAAAATGAAAGCGAATTGTTTACTCAACCAACAGCGCATTGGAAGCAATTTCCAGACGGGCGGTAAAAGATGGCAGTTAACTCACAACTTTTGCAAAAACCCGGCTTCCGCCAGCATTTCCCTAAGCGTCCCTCCGCCCTTCCTTTCAGAGAGATGCATCCATTTGCTTATGCTCTTATGGAAAATACCCGCATCTTCTGCGCGTTTACTTCAGAGTCAGGCAAACCCAAACATAAGAAGAAGCTTAGAACTCGAGTGATTGCAGAAGCGAGCATGGATGAAAAAGAGCAGAGAAAATTCCAAAATTATACAAATGCGTTCTATATTGCAGCAACTCTTCCAGTTCTTTCCTTTACTCTCCGTTCATCAGTTTCGCTCATACCTGATGTTTATAACCTGCTTGATTCTCTATCTTCTCTGCACTGGGTGTCTTCTGCAGGCGCCTATGCAGTCGTGCTAACATGCACGTTTTTCTCTCCATCCGGAGCACTTACAATTTTATCCTGGGGCTTAAACGGTCTTTATCACCTTCTCACAGCAGTGAAGCACCGAATAAAAAGAAATGAGCAAAGCATCTTGGGGGCAAACAAATGTCAATAACTTCACAAATTCTCCAAAAACCAGCTTTTCAGCTGCAGTTCCCTAAAACTCCTTCCAGAATTCCCATGCGCGAGAAATATCCTCTTACAAACTCCATCATAACAGCCGTGCGCAACCCCAAGCAAACGCTTGAAAAACTGCGCGAAAGAGACTCTAATATACCGCTTCGCATAACTCTCATCTCTGCAATCGTTTTGGCTCTCATAAGTCAGAGTTCGCTGTTCAGCTACCTTGCTTCTCAAAACTTCAAGGTATACCTAAACAAACGTACACTTCAAATAACTCAGAGCCAAGCAAAAGCAAAATTTGGTCCGGATGCAAGCATATTCAGGATGGACGTAGAGCCGACTCCACTTCTTCTTTTCAAAGAGCTTCCGAAGCAGACTGTCAACATTATTATTCTAGACGCAGAGGAGCATAATGCAGTTTATGAAATGCGTGAAGTACTACACCAAAGCAACCTGGCTTTAACCTCTAATTTTATGAAACTCAAAGAAGCAGAATCCGAACTCAAGAAGCAGGAAACGATTTGCATATTAAAAAAGGAAGGCCTTTCCACTACGCCGACTACTCGTACACTTACTGGCTTCTCCAGCGGCGTGCTTTCACTTTCTAGCATCGCTACTGCAATACCTGTTTTTATTCTTACAGCCGGCATACTCATTCTTGGACTCATTATGGCTTTTGGAGCTATTATTCTAGCATTTATAGGAATACAAAATGCACCTGGTCTTGCATGGAAAGGAATAAAGTTGGCAGGACGCGCGCTCTTTGGAGTTTCAACCAACTTAGATTGGGACAAAGCCAGCGAAAGAAAAAGAAAGCGCCACTTAAGCAAGCTGGTTAAAATGCTTGCAAGCATAGACAAAACAGAATGCAAAAATAGTAAAGAAGCACTAACCGACCTAGGTTTAGCACACCCAGAAACTGTAATTCCATTCCTAAAAGCAAAGCACAAGAAACTCGGCTGGAAAATCAGCATAACGAGCTCTCCTGAAAGAGCAATGGGCTGGGGAATAGAAGAAGTGTTTTTCAATATAGCCTATAGAAAAGCGCGGTGAAATAATGGCAGTTAACTCACAACTCCTGCAAAGGCCCGGTGCTAGGATGCTCTTCCCTAAACGACCTTCTAGAATCTCCTACAGAGAGGCGCACCCCTTTCTCTTCAAACTAAAAAAGCCAGAAGTTAAGCTTGCATCAAAACGCGTGCTTAAAGGAGCGTTGCTCGGCTCCCTTATAGTCTTTCTTATCGGGCAAGCAACTCCGCTAACCTCCAAAGTTTCACTGAACTTCAAGAACTACTTCAGCAAAAATTCAGTTGTAGTTACTTCTGAAGAAGCAAAAGCAAAATTTGATCCAAGAACAGCAGTCTATTCAATAAAGCTTCAGCCTCCTCCTCTTTTTCTCATTGGAAAGAAGCCCGCTTCCCAATCATTCAACGTTCTACTAACAAACAATATGAAAAAGCAACTAGTATACGATCTAGCAGGCAGATTGGAAAACTGCCCCATGATACGGGAGATGCACGTTATAAAACTGGAGCAGTTCAACTCCTCCAAGGGAACTCTTTACTCCCTAAAACAGACAGCTCCCCAAATGCCTTCAGACCGCGAAGTATTCGGCTTCCCAAGCAAACTTTTCGTCATCTCCCAGCTTTCTATAGTATTCGGCTTACTCCCAGTTTTTGCTTTCTCCACAATTGGCGCTCTTGCAGGGCTAATTATGGGCTGTGCATATGTAATAGGAAGAACAATGTCAATTCGGGCAGACGCTCCACATTCTTCTCCGCGAAAGGTGAAATAATGACATCTAACTCGCAACTCCCCAAAAAATCAGATGTTCGGCTTCATCTATCCAGCAAACCTTCTAGGCTTTCGTTCAAAGAACGGCATCCGCTCCTAGATGTGTTTTTTGAAATAACCAGAATTCCCAAGCGAATTGAAAGCGCAATAATAAACATGCGCGCGAGAAGTCGCGTAAACTCGCAGATCCGCAAACTCGGAAGCAAAAATTTAGAAAAAAGCTATAAAGCAAAACAAAAAATTCTAGGATGCTACTATGATGACTGCTCTCTATTCAAATCTGCAAAAATTCTTCCTCTTCTGCAAAAAGCATACGAAAAAAGCTGGCCTGCGTTCTCCACCTCGCAATCCCTGCGAAACCAGCAGCTCTACATAATAATAACTGAAATAAACCATTCCGAAGAAACACAACAAGGCGTTGAAGAATGACAACCAACTCCCAACTTCTCCAAAAACCTGGTTTCAACAGGCGTTTTCCCAGCAGACCTTCTGCAATTCCCTCAAGAGAGGCGCATCCATTCATACGCGCGCTTCTGGATTCGCCAAAGCTCGCTCGCTCTGCACTCAAAAGAAGGCGTCTAAGCTGGCTGGTAAATGCACTGACAAGCAAGAACATAAAAGAATCCGCGCGCGCGGAAAAAAAGCTCGTAAAAATAGGCCGCGAAGCGCTTCCTTACCTTGAAGAGCAGCTGCACTCTCTTCCGCTTAAAGAGAACGCTAAGTGGATTAGGCTCTATGACATAGTTGTCAAAATAGGCCCTCCATACACTTGCATTACATACTCCTAAGCGTTCCAAACAGATGAGTTCTCTAAACTTTATCTCCATTCGCAACTTCCTTAATTCTTCCAAGCGCGTTGATTTCCCTTGCAAAATCAGCAACTTCTTTTGGCACCAATTTCTCCCATTCCTTTTTTCCAACAAGCATCGCCTTTCTTACTTTTGTTCCATCGTGCGACTCGCGCTTGAAAAATGGAATTCCCATGACTTCTTTTCCTTTCTCGCGGAACAGCTTCACAGTGAGCGCGTTGTTCGAGAAAACTATATCATAGCGCGGAACAAGCGAGTCAACATGCGCAACCCACAAAGCGTTGTTCCCTATGTCGGGAATAGAAAGAATAAGGCAGCGTTCTGCGAGCTTCTCGGCGCTCAGCGCGCGGTGAACCATCTCAATTCTTTCTCCTACTGTGAACGGGTTCTCGGGCTCATAGCATTTCTGCGAGCTTCCTACTAGTATAATTAGGCGCGAGCATTTCCCGAGCGCCCATTTCATTGCCTCGAGGTGCCCATTATGAAGCGGTTGAAATCGCCCGACGAACAAGCCGACTGCGTCTTTTTTCATGGAAATCATACAAACTTCCTCGGGCAATACTTTTAAATACTTATGAGCCGAAATACGCACGGGTGATGTTCATGAAGAAAGAACTTTTGGGAGTATTTGCGCTCTTTATTGTGGCGCTTCTCCTAGCGGGATGCGTAATTCCTCCAATCGGAGGCGAGAAGGATATAACTGCTTTAATACCGGCAAAAGCAGACAGCGTTGCTGTCATTGACTGGAAGCAGATAATGGATGACAAAGACATCTGGGAGTCAATGCCGCAGAGCAGTGTAGACGACTTTGAAACAAGTCTGCAAGAAATGGAGAAAGAAACAGGAATAGATATGACAAAGATTGAGAAAATAGCAGTCTTTGGGGATATGTCTGCGTACATGAGTCTATACTCTGCGAGCGCCTATGGCTCTGCAAACTCTGCAAACACTCCAATGGCTGGAGTAATCCTCCAAGGAACATTCGACAGTGCAAAAATTAAGGAAGCAATCACAGAGCAGGACAACACCGAGTCAAAAACTTACAATGGACAAACGATCTACTACTCAGAAAGCGGAGGCACTGACAGTGCAGTCGGAATTATCGGCGACTCCTACATCATAATAGGGACCATGGAAACTGTTGAAGAAGTAATTGACGTCGAGAGCGGAAAAGCAAAAGCAATTGACGCAGACTTCATCGGCAAATACTCTGGAAAAGTCGACACGAGCGGCTGGATCGTTGCAGTAATAACCGTTCCAGCGGATGCAAAAGCTTCTTTGAAGAGCTCTCCAAGCTCAGCAGGTTCTCCAATCGACAGCAAACTGTTTGCAAACGTTGACGAAGTAGCTCTTTCATACTCAAAGAGCGGCTCGAACATGGACGTAAAAATATCTCTCTACTGCAGCAACGAGAACTCTGCAACCAAGATTGGCGATGCGCTTGACGGCATATTAAAGCTGGCAAAAGGCACGCTTGAAGAAGGCACTGCAACTGAAGCATTGGTCTCAAAGCTCGCGCTTAAGACCGACGGCAGGTTTGTGTCTGCTTCATTAACCACGACGCAGAAAGAGCTTGAGGAAGTGCAGGCGGAGATGAACGCGGCGCAGAGCAGCGGATACAACTCTCAGCCTTCCTACAGCGACGACAGCTACTACGGCTGAAGAGCAAGTGCAACGGGGAGTTTTCTCCCCCTTTCTATTTCTTTTTCTTTTCAGAACTTGAGCGCAAGCTTTATATCCCCCTTAACTCAAAGCTAGCTCGGTGATGCTCATGGCGCACGGAATAAACAAGGCATTCTTAGGAATTTTTGCACTTTTCTTAGCAAGCATTTTGCTCGCGGGCTGCATAAATTCATCTCCATCAGTCAGCGAAGCTGCTCAGCTTATTCCGGACAAAGCAACCGACGTCATAGTAATAAACGTGAACGAAATTCTCAATGACAAAGAAGTTCTTTCAACGTTGTCTTCTGGGAATTCCGAGCAAGCGTTTGCAAGCATCAAGCAGAACACTGGCATAGACGCAGAAAAAGTCGAAACACTCGTGGTTTTTTCAGACGCGAACCTTCTTTTAACATTTTTTGCGGGCAAAGTAACTGCAGTTCCTTCAACTACATCTTCATCAGCTCCGCATGAAGTTACGCCAGAAATAAGAACTCTCAACGCGTTAATTGCAACGACTGAAGCAGTTTCTTCGGAAGAGCCGAAAGAAGTAGTGCCCGTGGAAACTCCTAGACAGCTTACTCCTGCCGTGGGTGCACTTGGAAGTACCGAGCAGCCCTATCTTGGAGTAATATTGAAAGGCAGTTTTGACAAAGAGGAAATAGTAAGCATATTAAAAAACTCCAATTCTCTTCAAAAAGAAACAACTTACGGGGGCTACACAATCTACAGCAACGCAGCTCAAGACAACTGCGTAGTTTTCCTAGGCGACTCATTCGTTGTTTCGGGAACTTTAGAAGCAGTCCAAGATGTTATTGACATAAGCAACGGAAATGGAAAAGCGCTTGATGCGAACGTCATCGGCAAGTACTCTGAAAAAATCAACACCGACGCATGGGTTCTTGCAATTTTCTCAATGCCAGACGAAATGAAAGAAGCGCTCTCAGCCAGCGAATCAAGCTCTTTTGATGCAAGAGCGCTCGCATCAATAAACGAGCTTGCCTTTTCCTATTCAAAGAGCGAGTCTACTCACGAGCTAAAGCTCGCGCTCTACTGCGAGAGCGCAAACAGCGCAGGAGAAATAAGCATACTGCTCAACGGGCTCGTGGAAACGGGGCTAAACTCTGTTGAAAGCAATTCGATGAGCAAAACACTTCTAAACCGAATTGTGTTTTCGCAGGAAGACATCTTCGTACTTTCCTCCGTCAGCGCATCAAGCGAGGAGCTGAACTTATTATATGCAGAATTAAACAAAGCAACACAGTACCAGACTCCTCGCCCGCCTCCTTCAGACGTTCCCATTAGGCCATTAGATGAGTCCCAAAGACCGCCAAGCGAAATGCCCCCAGCGGACCAGAACGTTTCATATGCCTCAGCAGTTTCTAGCTGCGCGTTCCCAAAAACTTTCGGGTGCAAAATTGCAGAGCTGAAGAGCAGCGGAGAGATGACGATTGAGATTGCCAACCTAGAAGACGAAGAAGTCAAATTAATTGGGGTAAGCTGCACAATCCCAGGCACTCAATTTCCAATCGACTCGGAGCTTGACGATACGCACGAGGCAAAGCTCGCGCCAGGAGACTCTTTGCCCGTAACAATTGTCAAAAACATATGTCCCGCCGGAGCTTCTGGAGAAAAGTTCACGGGCGAAATAATGCTCAAATACGCAGTTACCAGCGAGCTAGACATTACTAGGAGCATAACTGCAGTGTTTAGTGCGAGCTATCAGTAGTTTCTCCTCATTTCTTTTTTCTTTTTCTCCGACGATTTTCGCACCATACTCCTTTTTATAGTTTATTTTTCAAATAAAAAATCCCAAGGTGATATTATGGCTACAAACAAACAAGCAATTCCGAAAACTAAAGACGGACTCATAACACATCTTAGGGGTCTTCCATCTGAGAAAGTATTTGGGCTTTTGGACCGCTACGACCGAGCATTCTTCAGAATCGACAAAAAGCTTGCCATCACTTTAAGCAAAGATGAAACAAGCGGAAAGATCAACGTATTCGAAACCGAAAGCCACGGAAGCAAGTTTCTTTTCGCTCTTCCAAAATCAGAAACAATACTCAAAAAATAATTATTTTTGGATTGCAATTTGCATCAAATTCCAAAGCCGAGAAAGTTTTCAACTTTCTCATTGTGAAAGCGCCGCGGATACCGCGGGCTTCAGCCCGCGGACGAGTGCTTTCACAAAGTTTTGCAACGGGCAATTCGAACGACGCTTCGTTCGAATGCCCATCCGAAACGGTTCGCCGGTTCGAATTGGGCTGGCGACGAAACACCGCACTTTAGTGCGGGAAGGTGCCCTCGTTGCAAATCATTTCTTTCCAAAAAGCATAATCTGCGCTAGAAGCGCTTCGAGCTGAATTCTCTCGTTCGCGCCCTCAACTAATCTAAAATTATACTCGCCAACGCGGTCAACCATCTGCACCTTAATTTCGTCCGATATGTCCAAGCTCGTTATTTCTTTATAAACTTGGAGAAGAACATCTTCCCCGCTCATTCCATACTTGAGCATCACTTCATCGAGCTTCTTTCTCGCTTCCACAAAGCTTCCATTAAGAGCAGACTTTATCATCTTTGAAATCTCTTCGGGCTGAGCGCGCGAAGCAACCTTGTAGATGTCTTCTCCTGTAATCTTCTTGTTGAAAACAGCGGCTCCCTGAAGCGCGTTCAGCGCATTGCGCATGTCTCCTTCTGAAATGTAAATAATTGCCTTCACTGCATCATCGCTCAGCTCAACATTTTCTTTCTTGGCAATCTGCTTCAGCGTTTCTTCAACTTCTGCATCGCTCAAAGGGCGGAAGCGGAAAACAACGCATCTGCTCTGGATGGGCTCAATGATTTTACTGCTGTAGTTGCAGCTCAGAATGAAGCGCGTAGCGCCCGCGTACATCTCCATGGTTCGCCTAAGCGCCTGCTGGGCGTCGTTCGTGAGTGCGTCAGCTTCGTCTAGAAATATAATTTTGAAAGGAACTTCTGCAAGCGCCATCGTTCGCGCGAAATCCTTTATCTTCCCTCTCACTACGTCTATCCCGCGCTCGTCGCTCGCGTTCAGCTCAAGAATGCTCTGCTTGAAGTCTTCTCCGAACAAGTCGTGCGCAAGGGCAAGCGTGCTCGTGGTTTTGCCAATTCCCGCGCTTCCTGCAAACATGAGATTTGGCATATTGCGGGCTTTCACATACGCTTTCAGCCGTTCAACTACCTCTTTCTGTCCAACAACTTCGCCAAGCGTTCTCGGGCGGTATTTCTCAGTCCAAGGTAATTGCATGTCCATATAACTCGACTCCCGTTAATCATTTGTGACCTATACCTTTATTTATATTACTCGGCAAAAATCTTCTTACGCATCCAATCTAATTCACACGGGAGAAAAGGTAGATAAAATGGAAGAAGAGCAAGAGTCAAGAGTTTCTGCATTGCTAACGCTTAACGCGACGCTCCTACTTTTAGTTCTCCTATGGTTCTTCAACATCTATGGAGTTCAAAGCTTCTTCCCAACGATTTACGTGCTTTTCTTCTCGGCGAGCGCTCTCTCGCCTCTTCTCTTTGCGCTTGCAACAGAGGAATTCGGGCTTACGCTGACTCCAGTGCGCGCACTTGTTTTGGGAGCAATTCCGCTCGCGTGCGCATTCATAATAAAAGTCATCAACTGGAACGCGCCAATTTCAACTTCCTCCTCGTTTCTAATAGCGCTTGCATTCTTCATCTACCCTGTTCTATACTCTGTGAGGAGCTATGCGGGCAGGGAAGAGAAGGACGAAAAAACAGCAGAAGCAACTTCGGGGTAACTCTATGTACGATGCGCAGGAAAACGAGAAAAAAACACGCGCCTTCTGGGAAAGCAGTGCGATTTTCAAAAAACTAGAAGAAAAGAACAAGAAAGGAAAGAAGTTCTACTTCTGCGACGGGCCGCCATACGCAACCGGCCAAATTCACCCAGGAACAGCTTGGAACAAATGCATAAAAGACACGGTGTGCCGATACAAGCGAGCTCGAGGCTTCAACCTGCGCGCGCAACCAGGCTACGACACCCACGGTCTTCCGATTGAAGTAAAAGTCGAAAAAGAAATGAACCTCACTTCAAAAAAGGAGATTGAAAAAGTTGGAATAGAAGAATTCATAACGCGCTGCAAGAAGTTTGCAACCCAATACATAAACATCATGTCCGAGCAGTTCTCGAAACTCGGAGTTTGGATGCAGTTCGAAAAGCCTTATGTTACCTACAAAGACGAGTTCATCGAGTCTTCATGGAAAACCATAAAGAAGGCGCACGAAAAAGGCCTTCTTGAAGAAGGAGTCTACGTTCTTCCATTCTGCCCGCGCTGCGAAACGACAATTGCAAACTACGAGCTCGAGTACGACGACAAGGAAGACCCTTCTATTTATGTAAAATTCAAGAGCATGCGCAACCCCAACGAGTACCTAGTAATCTGGACAACCACTCCATGGACGCTCGTTTCAAACATCGCAGTAATGGCTCACCCAATGTTCAAGTACGTGCGCGTGAAAGTTGACGAGGAAACATGGATTCTTGCAAAAGACAGACTCGAAGCCGTGAGTGCAATCTGCTTGGATTTGGGGAAGAGCTTCGTAGTTCTCGAAGAATTTTCCGGAATAAAGCTCAAAGATCTTGAATACGAGCACCCGCTCGTTGAGCACATTCCCTACCAGAAAAAACTCCACAAAATAATAATGACCGACCGTTTTGTAACTCTTGACGAGGGAAGCGGGTTGGTTCACTGCGCTCCTGGCCATGGCCCCTCTGACTTCATCGTAGGAAAGCAGAATAATTTAGACATCTTCTGCCCGGTTGACACGCGCGGAAACTACGGGCAAGAAGGGGGCAAATACGCGGGCATGAATGTGCGCGAGGCAAACCCGCTCATCATTGAAGATTTGAAAGAGAAAGGGCTTCTCCTAAACGCTGGAAAAATAACCCACCGCTACCCGCACTGCTGGCGCTGCAAGACCCCGCTCATTTTCATAACCACAAAGCAGTGGTTCATAACAATTACAAAAGTAAAAGAGCGCATGCTTGAGGAAATCAACAATGCAACTTGGAATCCGGATTTTGCGCGCGTCTGGTTCACTGATTTTGTGAGCTCAGCGCCCGACTGGTGCATTTCACGCCAGCGCTACTGGGGAATTCCGCTTCCAATTTGGGTCTGCGAGAAGTGCAAAAAAATCAAAGTAATCGGCTCAAAGGAAGAGCTTCAAGTTAAGCTTCCCGAGCTCCACAAACCATATATTGACGGCGTTGAGTTTGAATGCGCGTGCGGGGGAAAAATGAAGCGAACTCCCGATGTTCTCGACGTTTGGTTTGACTCTGGAAATGCAATTTGGGCTTCCCTTGAAAAAGGCGAAGAGCAGTGGTATCCTTGCGATTTCATTGTTGAAGGAAAAGACCAAATCCGAGGCTGGTTCTACTCGCTTCTCGGCTCGGGCGTAGTTCTAAACAACGAAATCCCGTACAAGAGCTTACTCATGCACGGCTTCTTCGTAAATGAGAAAGGAGAGCCCATGAGCAAGAGTTTGGGAAACTTCGTTCCTCTTGAGGAAATGCTCGAGAAGCACGGAGCAGACGCCTTTAGATTATGGAGTTTGGGAAATGCAGTTTGGGACGACTTAAAATTCAGCTGGGACGAGCTCGCTGAAGCAAACCGCGCGCTTCAAATCATGTGGAACGTTTACCTGCTCTACGGAAGGTTCTACAAAGAGCCTGCGAAAAGCGCAAAGATAAGCTACTCAATTGAAGACCTTTGGCTTCTCTCGCGCTTGGGAACTATCACAAAGGAATGCACCGAATCGCTCGAAACCTACAACGTTCACACTGCTACGCGCGCTCTCAAAACTTTCATAATAGAAGATTTAAGCAGATTTTACTTGAAGCTCGCAAAGAAAAGATTGGCTGAAAACGACAAAGCAGATGCAGTGCATTCGGCGCTTCACACGACTCTCTTCCAGCTTCTTAAGCTTTCTTCTCCGCTAATTCCATTCATTTCCGAAGAGCTCTACCAGATGTATTTCCGCGCGAGCAACTCAGAAGAATCACTTTCGCTTTTCCCGTGGCCGAGTGCAGAAGCGCACGAATCGCGAATAGACCCGATTCTCGAGAAGCAGATGATTATTGCGCGCGAAGTTGCGAGTGCAGTTGCGAACGCGCGCCAGGAAGCAGACGTAAAACTCCGCTGGCCTCTTGAAAGCGCGCTCGTTGTCACTTCTTCAACCGAATCTGCAGAAGCAGTGAAGAAGCTCCATACGCTCATAGAATCTACCTCAAACGTAAAGGAAGTTAAGCTTGGAGAGAACTCGCTCAAGGTCGCAGAAATCAACCCTCTTCCAGGGAAACTCGGGCCCAAATTCAAGAAGGACGCAAACCTGGTTGCAGACGCGCTCCGCAAGCTCAATTCTCAGGAAATCGGGCTCCTGAAAAGCGAGGGAAAAATTACAATCACGCTCGAAAGCGCAAAGCACGAAATCAGCAAAGACATGGTTGAGTTCAAGGAAAAGCTCATTGAAGGATATGCCGAAGGAAAGTTCAGCGAGGGAAGTGTTTTCCTCAAAACCGAGATGAACGAGGCGCTCTACGGAGAAGCGATGGCGCGCGAAGTCGGCAGAAGAATTCAGGAAACAAGAAAGCAGATGAACCTAGTTGAGAGCGACGCGATACGCGCGAACATAGTTGCTTCAAAAGAGTTCCTCGCGCGCATAAAGCCGTTTGAAGAGAAGCTCGCGCGCGAAGTAAAAGCAAAGGAGCTCGTTCTCTCCACGTCTGCAAAGCTCAAGGGAACTGAAACCGAGTGGGAGATTGAAGAGGAAAGCGTGAAAATTGTCGTTTTGAAAGCAAATTAACCTCTTTTTGAGCAACTAATGCACAATGTTTATATACTTAAATGTACATCTAATATACATAGGTGGTTCTATGAACATTAATCTAGGTGCGCCCTACGAGAAGATAATTGAAAAACTCATCGAAAAGGGCTACGCAGGAAACATGACCGAAGTGATAAGGCAGGCTTTACTTGCATATGGAAGAAGCATAGAGGAAGAAGAAGTTCTGCTCGTCAACCGCGGAATCGCATCTGAAATGCAGAAAATTAAAAGCGGAGAGCTCAAAACAAAGCCGCTGGCCGAAATGCAAAAAAAGTACAAACTGTGATAAAATGCAGGTGCTTTTTTCCGAGTCCGCTGAAAAAGATCTCGACGGCATGGAACGTTCTCTAAAAGCTTTCTTCTTTCAGCACATTCAAAAACTTGAAAAAATTCCTCCAAGAAGGCACTTGAAATTCGGCTTGCCGTACAACGTGGAAGACGTAACCAAGCAGGCGCGGCTTGTTTACAACCTTGAAGCCGGCACGCTCTACATACTGCGATGTTTTAAAAACCACAAAGAGTACGAAAAGTGGTATTCCTCCTACAAATAAGAAAAAAGCCAATCCAAAGGTATAAATAGCCCTTCCCGCCTATTATTCCGTCTACTTCTGCCAGCCCAAGTGGGGCTCCGCCCCCAATCAGAACGACACCTTGTTCTGATGGGCATTCAAACGGAGCGCCGTTCGAATTGCCCCTTAGTCCGGCACCGCCCAAACCCCCTGCGGGCTGAATCTAAATTGCAGGGATTAAAAAATCAAAAGTAGTTTGTAACCAATATCTTTGTGGGGTGTGAAAATGAGCAGAGCAAATGTTTTATCTAATCCAAACGGCGCGAAAGTGCGCGGAAAAAAAGACGAAATTTCAGTAAATGAAACACCGCGCGGACGCCTCGGCGCTTTAACAACGCATTTCAGCAGGCGCAGTGGAACAGACCTGCTAGGGGATTTCAGCAGCAAATTAACCCAACTAAAATCAGATGTGAAGGTTCTGCTTCCTAAAACTAAAGCGAAGAAAGGAACTCCTAAAAAGCTGGCAGAGCTTAAAAACGCAATGCAAACTCCGCAGGGCAAAAAATTAGCGGGGCTTATAGAATCATTTTTTATTGCTGCACGTGAAGATAGAACAAAGGCAATTGAACTTATAAGCGAAATAAGCAAATTTGCAGATACAAACAACTACTCAGAAGATTGTCCAAAAGAGACAAGAGAACTTTTGGCGAATGCTGTGCTTCTTCTTCTCCGAGGCGAACTTCTCAATTACAACTACGGCTATAACTACGAGGTTGCATCCGATTTGCGCATGCACATAGCGAACAAACTCGGTTGGGTTATTCCAGAACGCCCTTGGATTCTTCAGGCGCTCCTTGAGAGTTTGCTGACAGAAGCAGACCTAGTAGTACTAACAAACGAAAATCCTAAAGTATTCTACGCACTTTTATCTGCAATTCGAATGGCCGTGCCGTCAAATCTGGGCAAATCAACGCAAAAAGAGCTTTTTTCTGCAGTGGCCGTGTTTACGGATTTCGTGTGCTCAGTTAGCGAGTTAAACATGGGCAGCTTATAGGGGCGTAACTATGGCTCGCAACGAAGTTTTGAGAAATCTAAAAGAACTAAGAAATAGAGAAGAAAAACTTCTTAAACTCTCTTAAATCTCCGTCTTGCCTGCATCTTTCCCCAGCAGCTTTTGCAAATTGCATGTCTATCCGTCTTGTTTACAGTCTTTGAAGATTTTACGCACGCACTGCAAATGCTTTTACTGCAGTTGTCGCACTTCCCGAGTTTGTAAACTTGTTTATTGCATCTTTCGCACAGCATGTAAACCCTCCTTAAATTCGTACTTAGTGGAGTAGTTTATGGGCGAAAACGCTTTTATAGGTTTATCCCATCCACGGCGCACTCAATTTATCCTTTACTCGTGTATTAACTTCATGCGCTTTTATTTGCGCACCTACGGGTGCACGCTCAACCAGGCAGACTCCGAGATGATTCGCGGAATAATGCTCAAAAACAGGGCGAGCGAAGCTGAAAATGAAGAGAAGGCGGACGTAGTGATAATCAACACCTGCACGGTTAAGGGAAGCACTGAGCAGAAGACGCTCGAATACGCCAAAAGGCTTGCAAGCTCGGGAAAAAAGCTGGTTATTGCAGGATGCATTCCGCAGGCAAACCTGCGCTTGGTTGAGAAATTCATTCCAAGCGCGTGCATCGTGGGCCCTTTCTCGCTCGCGCACATTTACGAAGCTTCAGAAGGAGCTCTTCAGGGAAGAAAGCTTGTTTTTCTTGAGCACGAAAAGAAATCCTTCGCTCAGGAGCGCTCCGGAGTAATTGCGCGCATTCCAATCGCAGAAGGCTGTTTAGGCGCATGCGCATACTGCCAAACTAAGCTCGCGCGCGGGAATCTTTCAAGCTACGAGCAAAAAGCAATAGTTAAGGAAATTTCTTCGCTTCTCAAGCGCGGCTTCAAAGAATTCCAGCTTACTGCGCAGGACACGGGCGCGTATGGAAAGGATATTGGAAGCAGTCTAATTTCCCTTCTTTGCGAGCTCGCTTCGCTCAGGGGCAACTTCCGATTGCGCGTAGGCATGTGCAACCCAGAGCACGCGCTCTCGCTAAAGAGCTTTGCAAATTCATTCGCAAGCAAAAACATCTACAAATTCATTCATCTTCCGGTTCAGAGCGGGAGCAATCGCGTTCTCAAAGAAATGGGAAGAAAATACACAGTTGCGCAGTTCTTCCGCGTAATCAACAGCTTCCGCGTGCATTTTCCACAAGCAAGCATTGCAACCGATATTATAGTGGGCTACCCAACGGAAACCGAGCGCGACTTCAAGCTCTCGCTTGCGCTCATAAAAAAGCTTCAGCCGAACGTAGTCAACGTCTCAAAATTTACTCCTCGTCCGCTTACGCGCGCGGCAAAGCTGACGATGCTTTCTCCTCACGTAATCAACGCACGCAGTGTAAAAATGAGCGCGCTCTGCAGAGAGTTGACAGAACAAAAGAACCGCGCGCTGATTGGAAAGGAGTTTGAAGTGCTCGTTACAGAATGCTCGCGCGGCTCGCTCAAAGGAAGAACGAACGCGTACAACCAAATGGTAATACGCGGCAAAGCAAAGCTCGGCGAGTTCGTGAAAGTGCGCGTAACTGAGGCAACAACTACCTCCCTTATTGGCGAGACTCTTTAGTGCTGTAACCTGCTTTCGTTCATACAAAGCTTTATAAAGTTTGACTATTTAATGTTAAACATGATTAACACAAAATATGAAATGTGATGAGTATGGTAAACGAAAAAATTAGGAGAATGCTGGTTGAATTCAACCCCTTTTGGAAAACTGCGCCAAAAAGCGATTACAAAGAAAGGCAGGTTTATCTGCAAATAAAGCGCCTAATAAACGAGCCGCAGATTGTTTCTCTTTGCGGCCTTCGGCGCACCGGCAAAACAATGCTTCTGCAGAAAATCATAAGTGATCTGTTAATCAAGCATCCCGCGGACTCCATCCTATATTTTTCATTTGACGATTTTCAAGGTTTGGAACTTTTGGACGTTATTCAGGCTTTTAGGGAAATTCACGGAAAAGATCCAAAATTCTTGATGTTTGACGAAGTGCAAAAGTTGCCAAACTGGGCCGAAAAAGTGAAAGTTCTCTACGATACCAAGAAATACAAAATATTCGTCTCCGGCTCCGAGTCTCTCTTTTTGCGCCACGGCTCGCGGGAAAGTTTGGCGGGCAGAATTTACGAATTTGAAATAAAAAAATTGAGTTTTGCGGAATACCTGAATTTTGCAGGCAAAGCGGAAATGGCGAAGAAGCCAAAATTATACGAGGTTGAATTGAAAAAGGAGCTTGAGAACTACCTTCTTACAGCTGGCTTTCCCGAGATGATAGGCAAAGAAAACAAGGCGCTAATAACTCAGTACATCCGAACCGCAATCGTAGAAAAAATCGTTTTTATAGACATGCCTAAAATCTACCCTATCGAGAATCCGTCTCAATTGCTTTCCATCCTAGAAATCCTGATGGACAACCCTGGGATGACGGTCGATTTCGCTTCCTTCTCCCAGGAGCTTGGAATTTCACGGCAAACGCTTTCCAAGTATTTCGAATACCTGGAGATGGCGCATCTTATAGTTAAGCTGCACAATTTCTCCAGAAACAGAAGCACATCGGAGAAACGGCTAAGGAAATTCTACCCGACTTTTCTCAGCTCCGCCATGTCTTTAGACAAGGGAGAAGAGCATTTGGGAAAACTGATTGAAACTCTTTGCGTAGTTGCCACAGATGCCAACTTTTTCTGGAGGGACCAATATAAGAACGAAGTGGACATCGTGCTCCAGAAAGAGCAATGCTTGCTGCCAATAGAAGTCAAGTACCGCAACGAACCGGAGCGGAACATGGGCCTTGAAAAATTCTGCAGGAAATACAACTGCGAAAAAGCAATTGTAGTTACAAAAGACGAGGGAAAGCATGCGAAGGGAGTTGCAGGCGTACAATGGATGCCAGTGCACGAGTTTCTTCTACGCCTGCCCAATTTATTTGCGCGCGGTTGAGGCAACAACCACTTCGCTGATTGGAGATATTATCTCTTAACGAACGCCCAGCGCGCGGGCACTAATTATAATAACCTAGCTCCAAATAACTCTCATGGCTTCTCCGGTTTACTCAGCCCTCAACAAAGCTTGGAAAAGCACCTGCCGCATTCTATTTGAAGAAGAAATTGGGGAGCTTAGCGAATACGAAGAATGGCTTAACGAATATCTCCCAGCTGTCGGCAAAAGAAAATCGCGCGTTTCTGGAAAAGAGGTGCGTTTTAGCGTTGACGACTACCCTCAATCTGCAAACTTCATTTCAGCAGACGAAATAAAAGACACATCAATAAAAGCAGAAGCTCTCAGCGTGAACGAAATAAAAGACATGGACTCTCTGCTCGAGGCAATCTCGGACAAATGGGAGTACGCCGGAAACAAGGCTCTTGGAAACTCCAGCTTCGTGGAATTATCCGACAGCGTACAGGATTCGCAGTACGTGATGAACTCAGTTGATATTCAGCAAGCCTCGTACATCTTCGCGTGCCACTCCGTGAAGTCAAATAGCAGATACCTCTTTGGGTGCGGAAGAGGCATTGGGGGCGAGTTCCTTCTAAGGTGCGTAGGCACTTCGAGCTTAAAACGATGCTTTGAAACATCCGGCGCAGGAGACTGCAGTGATGTCTACTTCTCGCACCACTGCTACAACTCCAGCAACATGATGTTCTCCTTTAATCAAAGAGCCAATTCATACTGCATAGGCAACCTCAAACTGCCAAAAGAAAAATATCTCGCTCTCAAAACCAAACTGCTGGGCGAAATTAAGGAGGAGCTGAAGCGCTCGAAGAAGTTTCCTTCCATTCTCGAATTCGTTCCAAACACCAAGCCCAACGATATAGACCTCCATGTTTCTCCTCCAGCAGAAGGCCAGCTTAAGCCCATAGACAAGGCGTTTTCTTCTACGTGCAAAATCATTCTCAAAAAAGAACTGAACGACATAACGAAATACGAAAACTGGCTTTCAAAGCACATTATCTCGCTGAAAGAAATAGCCTCCCCATTCGGAGCTGCAACATTTGTTTCAAGGGGCGCAAGAGAATCTCGGTTCTACACGCGAATTCCGGAAAAGCGCGCGATTTCCTACCCAGAAGGAATGGAGCTTGGAAAAATAGTGCACCTAAATGAAGATGAAATCACTTCGCTTGAAAAAATAACGAGTGCTCTGCCTAAAATTGGATATTTCACAATGGCGTCGCGCGGAGGCATCGCTATCAACCTAGTGAAAAGCCCGAGAACATTCAACGCCGCGAATGTTTACAAGGGCTACGCGATTGCAAGCACTCATACGCCCTGTGAATATGTGGCAATCAGCTCGGCAATAGCCAGCTCCAAATATCTTTTCGGCACCCACGGGCTGCTCAACTCCCAGTTCTGCATAAACTGCTACGATTCGCTCAACCTGATGAGGTGCTTCGAGGTTGATAGCTCAACAAAATGCTCGGATTCGCTCTTCTGCTTCAACTGCGAAGCACTCAGCGAGGCGCTCTTCTGCTTCAACACAAAAGCCAAGCGCTACGCAATAGGCAACGCACAGCTTGCTCCGGAGAAATACTCGAGAATAAAAGCTTCGCTTCTTGAACAGATTGGAAGCGAACTCGAAAAGAAAAAGGAGCTGAAGTGGGACATCTTCAACATTGGCAGGAGCGAGAAAGACTAGCAAATATTAAATAGGTAGCCCGAGAAAAGAAACGCGGGAAAGGGGGCATCACTATGGACGATTTCATTGAAATTCTGAAGCATTCAGCCGAATCATACTTCAAAAACCTCGCAATTCTCGCGTTTTTCTCTATTTCATTCTTTCTTGCAGTCATAATTCACCGCTTTTCGCCAATGCCTACTTTCGTTGCGAACGGAGCTGTTTTCTTAAGAACGGGCAGTATTCCCGAGATGGGCGTTGCAGACATTGTGCTCATCGTGCTCTCCTACATCGTTTCGCTCATTCTCTCCTCATTTGGCTACGTTGCAGTCAATCTGGTAATCAAGACGCAGAGAAGCGGAGCAAGGCTCTCGAGCGAAGTGCTCGCGGGAATAGAAAAATATACGTTCAGCATTTTCTGGCTTCTGCTTTCCGCGTTCCTGCTTTCAGTGATAGTCAGCATCATTTCGTTTGAATACGGATTGGAGCGCATACTCACACCACTTGCGGCATTCATCATTTCGCTCGCAGTTTTCTATGCGCCCGCGGCGATTGTAATTGACGAACGAAGACCTGTGCGTGCGATTCAAACAAGCCTCCAGCTCGTTGCGAAGAAGGCGCTTTATTTTGTTTTCTGGTGCCTGATTGCAATAGCCGTGCTTGCCCTTCTCCAGCTCATAATCTATGCAATCGCACCGCACAATCTCGCAACAGATATTCTGTTGTTCCTCAACGCAGTATTTCTGCTTCCATTCCTAGTAGTTCTTCAGACGCAGATTTTCATAAGCAAGTATACACTGCTTGCATAAACCTGCGTGAATCAATTTCCAAACAGGGAGGTGGCGACCATGGTGGAATTCAGCAAAATGAAGGAAGCAGTATTAATTGATGCAAACGAACCGCTCTCAAAAGCAATCAGCGAGCTTGGGCGCGTGAAAACGTGCGTCGTAGTATTAAAAGACAAAGAATACGCAGGCTTAATCGACGACAGAAGCATACGTCAGCTCTCGCAGCCGCAGCATTCAGCAAAGGTGGAAACCGTTGCCGAGCGCGCTCCAGTAATTTCTTCTGCTTCCAGCTTGGCGGATGTCTGCAGATTATTCTTCACCGGACGCTTCAAAGCGCTTCCGCTCATGGATAAAAAGAAGGTTCTTGGAATAGTTACGCGCGCCGATGTTCTTGAGCTGCTTCTCGACTCAAACGCAATTCCAAAGAAGCGCGTGAGCGAGCTCATGAGCTCCCCTGTAGCCGAAATTCTGGAAACCGCCTCGATTGCACAGGCAAGATCGAAGATGCACGACCACAACGTTCGCAGGTTAGTGGTTACCAACGAGCTGGGCAAGCTCGCGGGCGTAATAAGCACCTATGATCTGGCAATCGGTCTGAGCTCCCCAAAAGAGAAGCTTCCGCTCGCACGCGAAAAAAGCGGAATCAGCAGCCAGCCTGTTCGTTCGTTCATGCGCTCGGACATAGAAACAATCCTTCAGACTGCGCCCATTTCAAAAGCAGCGCGCGTAATGGCGGAAAACGACATCTCCTCTCTCGTGGTAGTTGGAAGCGAAGATGAAGTAAACATGCCCCTCGGCCTGCTTTCAGCGCGTGATATTTTCGAATCCGTTTTAGTCTCAGACAAGCCTGCGATTTTCATAAGCGGGCTCGCTCCGGAAGACAAGGAATACACTCCGGACATTGAGAACTTGGCTGCACGAATGATGGAAAAGCTGAAGAAGAGCTTTACTGTTCAATACCTATCGCTTCATGTGAAAAAGTACAAGCACAAATACTCAATACGCGCGCGCCTCATGAGCGACAAACTGGTTTCAGCGCGCGCATTTGGCTGGGAGCTTGAAGGTGTAATCTGGCAGACGCTCAAAGACATTCAAAAGCTCATGCAGAAAGAGAAGCCGAATAAGATGCACAAGAAGCGCTAAATCAGTTGGCTTTCTCAACGTTAACGCTGTCCGCGAGTGCAGTTACTCTAATTGAGTGAGTTGCACCAGAAGAAAGCGCTGCGAGCGTGCCAATCATCTTATAATCCGTAGTCTTGACTACCTCTGTAATTTCGCCCCTGCTTCTAACCTTGAAAACAACTTCGCGCCCTGTAATAAGTATGCTTTCGGTTTCAGGGGGCACAATTATATCAACAGTTGAAATTCCTCCTGCACCCATGGCGCCCACGGAGTTGACTGCTTCGGCAATTCTTTTTGCAGACGCTTCTGCCTGCGTAATTGCAAGCTGTTCGTTGAAAGAGTTGCTCTGAGAATACGCCACGAAAACAACTGGAATTAAGAAGACTATCGCGAACCCCAAAATTACCATCACTTCAACGCTGATCTGCCCTCGCGCGCATTTTTTCATGAGTTTCTTTTCGCGCGTCTGCTTATTAATATTTTCTTCCTAATTCTAACTCATGAAGCTCTACAATACGCTCACAAAGAGGAAGGACGAGCTCATAACAGAAGGAAACGAGCTCACGATGTACGCCTGCGGCCCTACTGTCTACGACTACGCGCACCTTGGGCATGCTCGCTCCGAGCTCGTTTTCGACATCATCTACCGCTATTTGACTTTCCGCGGATTCCGCGTCCGATTTGTTCACAACCTCACCGACGTAGATGACAAAATCATAAAGCGCGCCCGCGAGGAAAAGAAAACCGAGAAGGAAATTGCAGAGCGGTTCACGCAGGCATACTTGGAAGACATGCGCGCTCTTGGCGCCAAGAAAGCTCTCGAATACCCGCAAGGATGGCCCCGCGCAACCGAATACATTCCGCAGATGGTGAAATTCATAGAAGAGCTCGTGAAAAAAGGTTTTGCATACGAAGCCGATGGCGACGTTTACTTTGAAGTTGAAAAATTCAAGGAATATGGAAAGCTTTCCGGGCAACCGATTGAACAGCTTCAATCAGGGGCGCGCGTAGCAGTTGGAGAAAAAAAGAAGAATCCGCTTGACTTCGCGCTCTGGAAATCTGCAAAAGAAGGCGAGCCTTCGTGGGAAAGCCCCTGGGGCCGCGGAAGACCTGGCTGGCACATTGAGTGCTCAACAATGTGCAAGGAATGCTTTTTGGGAGTTGCTACTATTGACATTCACGGAGGCGGCAAAGACTTAATCTTCCCGCACCACGAAAATGAAATTGCGCAGAGCGAAGCAAGAAGCGGAAAGCAGTTTGCGCGCTTCTGGATTCACAACGGCTTCATAAACATCAACAAGGAGAAGATGTCAAAATCGCTCGGCAATTTTCTCACCATTCGCGATATTCTAAAGAACCACTCTGCCCAAGCGGTGCGCATGCTCGTTTTAAACACGCAGTACAGCGGGCCCATAGACTTTGAACCTGCGCTTCTTGAGCAGGCGCAGAAGAACTTTGAAACGCTCTCAACTTCGGTGCTTCTTGCGCGCGAAGCATTAAACAGAGCAAAAGGCGGAAAAGAAGCTAACCTTGAGAAGCGCGCAGAGGAACTCAAGCAGAAATTCATAGACTCAATGGACGACGACTTCAATTCTCCCTTTGCCCTCGCCGCGCTCTTTGAGTTCGCAAGCGAGCTGAATAAGCATTCCGCGCTAGGCGCGCAGGCAAGCAGTCTTTCGCTTCAGCAGGCTCTTTCTACTTTTGAGGAGCTCGCAGGCTCCATCGGCTTATTCTTCAAGAAAAAAGAGGAGATTCCAGAGAACATCTCAAAGCTCGCAGAAGAGCGCGAAGACGCGCGCAAGAGCAAAGACTGGAAGCGCGCGGACGAGATGCGCGCAAAGCTCGCAGAGCTAGGCTATGAGCTTCAAGACTCCAAAGACGGAGTGAAAATAAGAAAGAAGTAGAGCGAAAAGATGCGAGAGAAAAAAGGAGCAAAAAAGGAAAGAAAAAAATAAAAAACAAAAAAAAGAGAAGAAAGAGAAAACAAAAAAAGAAGAAAAATAAAAGAAAAAAAGAGAAAAGAAAGCTAAACTTTAGCTTTCACTTGGGTTGCTCCGCCTGAAGGTTTGCCCGCCTCTATTCTGCCCTGCATCCCGACCAGAATCATCTTAAAGTCTCTAAGCTCACTAAGCGGAATCTTGTCAGGGTTTTGCATAACCTTCTCGAATATTCCATCGTGTTTCATGATGCTCGTAATCTCATTCTGCTTCTCTACTTTTGCGCTCACTTCCATTTCTGCTTTAAGCTCAGCAAACGATTCTTTTACTATGTTTAGGCAGTTCGCAATCTCTGCGCTTATGCTTCTTCCCTTTGCGCTCATTTCTCTCTCAAACGCATTGATCGTTCCTATTAGCTTCGTGTGCATCTCATAGCTTTCTCCCAGCAGTCTCTCATGTTCCACGCAGTTTTCGTCCAGCGCGCTAGCCTCACAGCCCTTTGCGTACTCCTGAGAAATTTCATAAACTATAAGTATCGCACTCGGGTTTGCTTTCGTAGTGCTGTTTCCAGCTGCAAGATTCAAAAGCGTGTCCTGAGCAGAAGCTGAAACATCATGCGCACTGTCGCAGATAAGCCTCTTCAGCGTGCTCAGCGTTTTCTTTTCGCTCGGAAATCTCGCAAGAGCGCGCGCTGCTCTCCATCTATTTCCATTGTCTTTGCTTTCTGCAAGTTCCAATGTGCTTTCATAACTCATTCCAGTTATAGTTTCATCCGCCATTTAATCCCCCTCGTTGTGAGAACTAGTTTTCTATCTAGAAGTAGAATAAAAGCTTTTTGATTCGAAAATCGAACTAATTTTTAGGCTGTGTTTCTGTTTCAGCTCCAGTTTTGCCTGCTTCTTCCGCTCCTTCAGCTGGAACTTCGCCCTCGCTTTCCATATCTTCCTTTGCCACGCGCGCAACTGCAACGACTTTCTGTTTTTCCTCGAGCTTCATTATGCGCACTCCCTGCGTGTTTCTTCCTATTACGGAAATCCCTATAACTGGCACGCGAATAATTACGCCCGCGCTGTTGATCACAATAATTCCGTCGTCGTCGCGGACAGAGCGCACGCATACGACCTTTCCGTTTCTCTCGCTCGTCTTTATGTTGATTACCCCCATGCCTCCTCTTCCCTGCACGCGGTAGTCTTCAAGCATGGTTCTCTTTCCATATCCGTTTTCAGTAATTGTGAGAATCGTTTCCCCAAATTCCGCAACTGCCATTGCAACTACTGCATCCCCTTTTCTCAATCTTATTCCGCGCACTCCCTGCGCTGTTCTTCCAATGCTTCTAACTCCATCTTCATGGAATCTTATTCCCATTCCGTTTTTGCTCGCGAATATTACATCCTGCTTTCCGCTCGTTCTTTTTACTTCAATGAGCCTATCATTTTCGCGGAGCGTAATTGCAATGATGCCTCCTCTTCTCGGGTGGCTGTAATCCAAGAGCTTGCTTCTCTTAATTACTCCCTGTTCAGTTGCCATAATCAAATACTCTGTTTCCTTGAATTCCGAGAGCGGAATGAGCGCCGCGAGCTTTTCATCCTGCTGAAGCTCGAGAAGGTTTACAATTGCTTTTCCAAGAGCATAGCGGTCTGCAACCGGTATTCTGTAAACTTTAAGCCAGTGAATTCTTCCCTTGTCCGTGAAGCAGAGCAGGTAGTCGTGCGTTGAGCAAACGAGAACGTCTTTTATGAAGTCTTCTTCCTTAATATCCGTTCCAATTACTCCGCGCCCGCCTCTTCTCTGCTCGCGGTAAACTCCAAGCGGAGTTCTCTTAACATAGCCTCCGCGCGAAACAGTAACAACAACAGTTTCTTCCTTAATCAAGTCTTCAGTATCCAAATCTCCTACGTCTTCAATGAACTGCGTTCTGCGTTCATCTCCGTATTTCTCTTTCACTTCAAGAAGCTCCTTCTTTATTACTTCGAACAGTTTGGGCTCGCTTCCAAGAATCTCATTGAGCCCCTCAATCGTTTTCTCAAGCTCCTTTCTCTCTTCCTCGAGCTTCTCGCGCTCCAAGCCCGTCAACTTCTGGAGCTTCATATCCAAAATTGCAAGAGCCTGCTTCTCGCTCAGCTTCAACAGCTTCATGAGCAGTTCTTTTGCAATCACTGGAGTCTGCGCCTTTCTAACAGTTTTCACAACTTCATCAATATCATTCTGCGCAATCATCAAACCCGCGACAATGTGCGCCCTATCCTCTGCGATCTCCAAATCGCACTTGCACCTTCGCGTAACGATTTCCTTGCGGTATTTTACGAACTCGTCAAGAATTTCTTTGAGCGTTAGAACTTCAGGCTCTTTGTTCACGAGCGCCAGGTTGATTACTCCAAACGTAGTTTCAAGAGGCGTGTGCTTATAGAGCTGGTTAAGCACAACGTCCGGAGTAAAATCTTTCTTAAGCTCAATAACTATGCGCATTCCATCTCGATCCGATTCATCGCGCAAATCCGAAATTCCCTCAACCTTCTTCTCCTTCACGAGTTCTGCAATCAGCTTCACAAGCTCGGCTTTGTTCACCTGGTAGGGAAGCTCGTTTACTATGATGCGCTCCCTCCCCTTTGCGCTTTTTTCCGAAGCCACTTTCGCGCGCATTTTCACTATTCCGCGCCCAGTTGAGTAAGCGTCAAGAATTCCCTTCATTCCGCAGATATACCCGCCCGTTGGGAAGTCTGGCCCCTTAACTGCTTTCATTAGTTCAATGAGCGGGGTGTTGGGGTTGTCAATCTCCATTATCAAGCCGTCAACAATTTCGCTCAAATTGTGGGGCGGAACATTCGTTGCCATTCCAACAGCAATTCCAGAAGAGCCGTTGATGAGCAGATTCGGAATACGCGCCGGAAGCACGCTCGGCTCCTGAAGTGAGCCGTCAAAGTTAGGAACAAAGTCAACAGTTTTCTTCTCAATATCAGCAAGCATTTCCTCTGCAATTTTATCCATTCTCACTTCAGTATAGCGCATAGCTGCAGCGTTGTCCCCGTCAATTGAGCCGAAGTTTCCCTGCCCGTCAATCAACGGGTAGCGGAGCGAGAAATTCTGCGCCATTCTAACAAGCGTATCGTAAACTGCAGTGTCTCCGTGCGGGTGGTATTTACCCAAAACTTCTCCGACAACACGCGCGGATTTTTTGTATGCTTTGTCCGACGTATTCCCAAGCTCGCTCATTGCGTAAAGAACTCTTCTGTGCACGGGTTTCAATCCGTCGCGGACATCCGGAAGCGCTCTTCCCACGATTACGCTCATCGCGTAGTCCAAATAGGAATCCTTCATCTCGTCTTCAATGTAGCGCGGGCGAATTCCATTAGTAGTAGTTTGAATAGGTCTCGCTTCCTTCTGCTCTTTTGCCTGAGGAGTAGACGGAGCTTGCACGGCTGGAGGCGCTTGCGCTTCAGCTGGTTGAGCAGGAGGCTGCGCCGCTTGCGGAGTAGGCAGTTTCTTAGGTTCTGGCGCCTTCGCTACGGATGCAGGCTTCTCCTTCGGCTCTTCCGAAGCCTTCGGCTGTTTCTTCGCTTCCTCGCCTTTCTTCGCACCTTTTCCTTTTTCTTCTTTAGCCATAGCCTACCTCAAATATCGAGATTCTTAACTTCCTTTGCATGCTCTTCAATGAATGCCCTTCTCGGCTCTACTTCGTCGCCCATGAGAATGCTGAACAATCTGTCAGCTTCCACTGCATCCTCCATAGTAACTTTCAGAAGCGTTCGCGCAGCCGGGTTCATTGTTGTTTCCCACAGCTGATCAGGGTTCATTTCTCCCAAACCTTTGTACCTCTGTATTCCAATTCCGCGCCTTCCGCCCATCTCTTCAATTGCGCGCTCAAGCGCCTTGTCATCGTAAACATAGCGCTCTGCGCTTCCCTTCTTCAGCTTGAATAGCGGCGGTTGCGCGATGTAAATATTTCCATTGTCAATAAGCGGCCTCAAATAGCGGTAGAAGAGCGTGAGCAGAAGCGTGCGAATGTGCGCTCCGTCAACGTCAGCATCCGTCATAATAATCACTTTGTGGTATCTCAGCTTAGTAGTATCAAAATCTTCTGCAAAGCCCGTTCCGAGCGCAGTAACCAGAGTTTGAATTTCGGCGTTCGCCAATATTTTGTCAATGCGCGCTTTTTCCACATTCAAAATTTTTCCCCTAAGTGGAAGTATTGCCTGATACCTTCTGTCTCTTCCCTGCTTTCCGCTTCCTCCTGCAGAATCTCCCTCTACTAAGTATATTTCACACAAGCTCGGGTCTTCTTCAGAACAATCAGCAAGTTTTCCAGGGAGCACGCTCGACTCGAACGCTCCTTTTCTTCGCACAAGCTCTCGCGCCTTTCTTGCGGCTTCGCGTGCTTCCGCAGCGTTCGCGGCTTTCTCAATCACCGCACGCGCCTCAAGCGGGTGCTCCTCCAAATACGTCGACAAACCATCATTTACAACAGTTTCGACAATTCCCTTCACTTCGCTGTTTCCCAGCTTTGTTTTAGTCTGCCCCTCGAACTGCGGGTGCTTTAACTTGACATTAATAACAGCAGTTAATCCTTCGCGCACATCTTCTCCGCTGAGCTGAACTTCCTTTTTGAAAACATTGTTCTTGCGCGCGTATTCGTTGAACGTTCGCGTGAGCGCCGCCTTGAAGCCCACTAAATGCGAGCCCCCCTCATGCGTATTGATATTGTTTGCAAACGTGAAAACATTTTCATTATAGCTGTCATTGTACTGCATTGCGACCTCAACAAAAACATCGTCCTTTTCCTTCTCAAAATACACTGGAGGCTTGTGGAGCGCATTCTTTCCCTTGTTAATGTGCTCAACAAAAGCAACTATTCCGCCTTCGTACATGAACTCGCTTCGCGTCCCGGTTCTCTCGTCAATTACGCTTATGCTCAATCCCTTGTTCAAAAACGCGAGCTCTCTTAAACGCGTGGAAAGAATTTCAAAGCTGTAGTCAATAGGACCAAAAATCTCGGGGTCTGCCTTGAAGCGTACAACCGTACCTGTTTTTTCCCCGCTTTTCATTTCGCCCATTTTCTTAACCGGAGCAATTGGTTTTCCGCGCTCATAGCGCTGGAAGAAGCTTCCTCCATCGCGTTTTATAAGAACTTCAAAGCACTCGGAAAGAGCGCACACAACTGAAACTCCTACGCCGTGCAGGCCTCCTGAAACCTTGTAGGCGTTGTTGTCAAATTTTCCTCCTGCATGAAGCGTGGTCAAAACAATTTCGAGCGCGGACTTGTTGTATTTCGGCATCACGCCTACGGGAATTCCTCTTCCATCGTCCTCAACAGTAATCTCATTATCTTTGCCGATTGTAATGCTGACATTTTTGCAAAAGCCTGCAAGCGCCTCGTCAACGCTGTTGTCAACTACTTCATAAACAAGATGGTGAAGCCCGCG
>JBDROI010000121.1:0-2532 GCA_043810245.1 Microcaldota archaeon | reverse complement strand
GGTCAAAAACCTCTTTCTTAAGTTCGCTGTTTTCAAGCCAATAGTGAGTTAGTTTGCCTTCATCCCAGATGCACATTGAAGGAATGGGCTCTATGCCGCCTCCGCTTTCAGCGCCAGTTGCGCTCCCTGGATTTAAGAGTGCTATCTTTCCTTGCTGGAAAAAGAATTTATGAGTATGCCCGAAAATCAAAAGCTCTACGTTCAGCTTTTCTGCAAGTTCTAGGAGTTGGTCTACGTCTCCGCGTGGGTAGATTGAAGCGTGCGTTAATCCAAGTTTTTTTCCATTGAGCTCAAGCACGCGCTCACGGGGAAGAGAGAAATTGTCGCAGTTTCCTTGGACTGCAGTAAGCTGCGCAAGAGAAGAGAGAAAATCAAACGTTTCGCGGTTTTCAAAATCGCCGGTTGAAAGGATTGATTCAACGCGCTCGCGTTTCAGAAGCGAAATGAATTCGTCTGGAAGAGAATCTGCGCGTGATGGAATGTGCATGTCTCCTAAAATAGCAACTTTCAAATCGACACCTGTTCACGGCATTTTGAAGCCGCTTTTCATCATCTTCTCCATTTGCCGTTTGAACCCGCGATTTTTCTTGAAGTTGCTGAGCATGCTTTCCACTTGCTCAAACTGCTTGAGAAGCTCGCGAACGTCTTCTGGCGTTGTTCCTGAGCCGCGCGCGATTCGTTCTATTCTGCTTCGGTTCTTCTTGAGAAGTTGAACGTCATCGCGCTCTTGCTTTGTCATGGAGTTTATAATTACCTCGAATTTCTTGAGCTTTTCTTCGCTCTGAACCATCAGTTCTTTTGGCATGCTCGCAATTCCAAGCATTCCGAAAACGTCTTTAAGCGGCCCCAGTTTCTTTGCGGCTTTGAGCTGTTCGAAGAATGTTTTGATTGTGAATTTTTCTTCCAAAACATTCTTGCTGAGCTCCTGCTCCTCAGAAATCTTCTTTACCTTTTCAAGAAGCGCTTCCAAATCAGGAAAGCCGAGAAGCCTGCCTACAAATTTGCGCGCATCGAAAACTGCAAAGTCTTCCGGCTTCTCGCCGCTTCCTATGAATGCAACTTTTGTGCCAGAAGCCGCAACTGCACTGAGCGCTCCTCCTCCTTTTCCGCTCCCGTCCATCTTGGTTGCAATTACGCCAGTTAAACCGAGCGCACTGTTGAACTGCTCTGCCTGCTTCTGGGCAACTTGGCCTATGTCCGCGCTTATCACGAGCAGTTTTTCATCTGGTTTGAACGCGTCGCCTAAGCGCTTGAGCTCGTCTGCAAGCTCTGCATCAAACGCGTTTCTTCCGGCAGAATCGAGAATGATTATATCTGCTTTGAATTTTGAAAGCGCTGTGCTTGCAATTTTTGCGGAATCGCGCTCCCCTCGCTCGCCGTAGAATGGAATTTGAAGTTGCTCTGCAAGCTGTTGAAGCTGGTCGAAAGCAGCAGGTCTTTGCGTGTCGCAGCATATCAGAGCGGGACGCAATCCCTTGCCTTTGTAGAAGTGCGCGAGCTTTGCCGCAGTTGTCGTTTTTCCGCTCCCAAAAAGTCCGAGAAGAAGGATTTTGTGGGGTTTTATTGGCGGGTCATATTTCTCACCCAAAAACTTTGTAAGCTCGTCGTAAACCACGCGCACAACGTGCTCCTTGTTAGTTACTCCTGGAAGAGGTTTCTCGCGTAATGCACGCTCTTCTATGCGCTTGGAAAGCTCGAAAACTAGAGAAACGCTAACGTCATTGGAAATGAGCGTGCGCTGAAGCTCTTTTATAAGCTCTTTCACTGCCTTTTCGTCAACGAGCGCCGCACCCGTGATTTTTGCAAGCGCCCTTCGGAGGCCTTCTCCCAAATCCATGGTAGAATATATGGTGCGTAGGTTATTTAGGGTTTGGGTTTTGGACTAAAATGGGCTAATGGTTTAAAAATGTGTAACGTCATAAAAAAATCAGATGGGCCCGTAGCTCAGCCTGGTCAGAGCGGCAGTCTTATAAATTTGACACGAATCATCGTGCCAGATGGAACGACACGTTCTGGTACAAAACTGCTAGGAAAGCTGTAGGTCGCGAGTTCAAATCTCGCCGGGCCCATTTTTAACTGTTGGAGACGCCAAATGACTGAAAAAGTTTTGAAAGAAAAGAGCAGTTTGGAAAGATTAGGCGAGAGGGAAAAACCTCCCCAGCTCGCGCTTAATTTGAATATTTTGGGAAACAGAGAAGCGGCAATAGAGGTTGGAGCCGCGCGCGAGAAGTGGATTAAGCTGGGTTTTCTTGTTTATGAAGCAAAAAAATTAGGTGTGCCAATTAGCGCAGAGCTTGCAAAAGAATACGAAGAAGCGACGCGCGAGTATGAAGAACTGAAGGAGAAGTATGGGGTGAAAAAGATTCCACAGGACAGCGAACGGAATTTGCACGAGCGGTTTGAGTTTATGCTGAAGGAGAAAAACAAGGCGCTGGAAAAGGAGCAAACGATTAGGAGCAGAATAACGGATAGAATAGAACAAGTTCGAGAAGAGGGCGTGTTTGAACAAAAATTAAATGAGATGGTTGTTGA
>JBDROI010000120.1:0-7344 GCA_043810245.1 Microcaldota archaeon | reverse complement strand
ATGCCTGAAACTAAATACATCGTTGAAGACAAAAATGGAAAGCACGAGGCGACAAAACGCGAGTTCGAGGAGGCAATAAAGCTTCTCGGGAAGTTCCACGAGCGAAAGAGATTGGTTGACGACCCCGACTGGAAAATACTAACTCTCTACGAAAACGGGCATCGCAAAACATCTCATTTTGAAGACATAGAATATCTTAAATTTTCTTCCGGAGACATCGATTCAGGGATAAAGAAAGGAGAAAAACAGAAATTTCCCAGGCACTTATGCCAGCGATGCGGAGGCAGAATACGAATTTCTCCTTCCTTCGAGCGCTACTGCGAAACCTGCGGAGAAGTCTCGGGTTCAATCTCTTCGCGCTGAGTTCCCTTCTCTCAAGAGCAGTTTTCTCTCGAATTTCGTATGAAAAGGTTTAAATATAGCAATGTTGAATATAATTCAACAGCTGAACCCTAATGGAGGTTGAGAAAATGAATTTTGATGTACTAAAAAATGCAGTAGTAAGCCGCGGGCTTGTCATGTTGATGCTCTTCGCGGTGTTTGCGTCGATTGCGTTCGCTGCAGATGCAGTTTCAGATGCGTGTACAGACTACGCAACAGGCAACAAAATGGTGCTTTATCTCTGTGAAACTCAGGAAACATTGAAAGCAGCAGGAACTTTGCTTGCCGGAGTATTCATTCTCGTTGGAGGAGTTCTGTTCGCACTTTCAGAAATGGGGCCCGCTGAGCAGAAAGGAAAATACAAATCCTGGGCAATTGGCTGCTTAGTTGCAGGAATTGTCTGTATTGCAATCGTAGGAGGATTAGATTTCCTAGTTAAGAAATCCAGTGCAGTAGTTAGCGGAGATGAACTTCCTAACCTCCCAGGCTAAATCTTTCTTTTTTATTATTTATTTTTATTTCAGTGCAGGCATAGGATACCCAATAGGTGAATTATGATTTGCAACAGGGCTTGCGTCGAATTGCCCGTTGCAAAACTTTTTGAAAAACAGGGTGTTTCAAAATGAACGGCAAACGAATACTGCTCACTGTTCTTCTTTGCCTCCTCTCATTTTCGCTACTTTCCTTTGCAGCTGATCCCGATCCACCAAAAACAATCTTCGAGCAATTTGTTAATAATCCCGACACGTCGATGTACACAAATCCTAATTTTACCGCTTTTCAAACTGCATTCTTCGCTGTTTCCATAATGTTTCTGCTTAGCGGAATCATCTTCACGCTTGGAATGACGCTCCGCAACCACTCGCTTCAAGAGTGGGGCAAAGGAGAATTCGGCCAAACAATCATCAACGCCGCGCTCATTGGAGGCATATTCTTTCTTTTTGCGCCAGGAACCGGAATAGTTCCAAACATAACGCTTGCTTTGCTTCCACCTGACGATCAAGCCAAAACAGTTGTCGTTTCGAGATTCCTTTTAGACGATACGTATACTCTTTCCGGAAACTGCGGAGTAAACGGCGCCATAAGCGTGGGCAAAGTCGCCCAGAACGCAAACGAACGATCCATAATGTGCTATGCCTACAACTATCTCTTCATCGTAACCGAGCAGTTAAGCTCCTACTTATCCTGGCTCATATGGGTTTCAGTTGGGCTAGGCATGCTCGTTTCGCTCAATGTTGGGGGCACTTTCTTCGTTTCCGTGCAGTTGTCCCCCTTCATGGGCTTACAGCCAGTTTTCTCTTCGCTCTCAAACGCAATTCAGATGCTTACGATGGCAGAAGCAGCGCTTTATCTCCAACGAACTCTCTTGGTTTTCATATACAACAATGCAATACAAACATTCCTTCCAGTAGGAATAATTCTGCGCTCCTTCTTTTCAACTAGAAAAATCGGAGGCGCGCTCATGGCAATCGCAATTGGGCTATACGTCGTTTACCCTGCAACTTTCCTCTTGAACGTTGCCGATCCTAACGACTTGCTTACTGCTGAAGCTTCACAAACTGCAGAAGACCTGAAGCCCGGCGATTTAAAAACCACTGCAGAAGGGCTTGATGCAGATTACAGCACCGGAGCTTCAGACGCTAAGATTACCAAATATACGGGTTTGGTGGACCACACCTTTCAATACATGGGTAAACTATTCTTCCTAGCTGTGCTTATGCCTTTCCTAAACGTCTTCATCACTGTCATCGCGATAAAAGAACTCTCCGCGCTCTTCGGCTCGGAAATTTCGCTCGGAAAATTTGAAATGTAGTTTGAGAAGGTGGTTTAATGCTGGAAGAAGAACTCACGAACAAAAATCTTGCAATAATTTTGGGAATTCTGCAGGTTCTAACTTTAGTTCTCGTAGTTTTAACAGGCAACTGGCTCCTCATCATTCTTTCAATTTTCGTTGCTCTCCTCGTCGTAGCTTTCTGGCGCTTCGGCTACATTCTAAAACCTCTCTTAACTCAGCGCTTGAACATCATTGAGCGCAGCGACAAGTACGAAATTCCTCCGGCCCAAGACGTTGTGATAAAAAAAGTTGGCAACAAATACTACGCGAGCGCATTCCTAATAGTAAAATTCAACGAGTCTGTTACAGAGAAATCTCCAGAACAGCTCGCTCTTACGCGCGAAAGCTTTGAGCGTGTTGTTTCCACCGTGAACTACGTTTTCAAAATTTCAGCAATGGTGAGCGGAATCGACTTGGCAAAATACCTGGACAAAATAAAAGCGCGAAGAAGCTACGCAGAAACCAAGCTTTCAGAGCTCACAAGCGCGGGCTCTTCTGCAAACCAGCTCGCAGAAATGAAGAAATACGAGCGAGAAATCGAATCCTGCAACGCGCGCTTGGAGCACATTGCTTCGGGCCAAAAACCGCTTGAGTGCATAAACTACGCAATGACAACTGCCTCAAGCATAAGCAAGGAAGAGGCAGTAATACGCGCGAAAACGCAGGGAAACGAAATAAAGGCGCTTCTAAGCAGTGCGCTCAACGTATTCGTAATCAACGCAACCGGCGACGAAATGAAGCGGTGCTTCGAGTGGGAGCTCTCGCTTCCAGACGGAGCCGAAATTCGAGACCAAGCTTACTAAGGTTTTAACATGGGAATAATAGACTACCTGAAAAAAGGAAGCCCTCTGGAGCTTCAGGAAGTAACCACAAAAGACGTGGGCGAGCGCATGCTTCTTGTACATCCGCCCGAGCCGCCTCCTGAATTCTTAATGAACGACCCAGACGACTCCATCTACTTGGGAAAAACAAAAGCCATGGATGTTCCTTTCCAATGGACTTACGCAAACTTAACTAACCCTCACATCTGCGTAGTTGGAGTAACCGGCTCCGGAAAAAGCTATTTGGTAAAAACATTTCTTACGCGCGCTTCACTCGTTTGGGATACAAACGCAATCATCATAGACTGGGCTGGCGAATACTCCGAGTGGGTTGAGCAAGTTGGAGGCAAGGTTATACGCTTGGGAGCAGGAAGCTACCTCAACCTCCTAGACTTGGGAGGAATGCGCCCGCTCGACAGAGTAAGCCAAATCATGCGAACGCTTGAAATTCTCACAGACGTAAAAGGAAAAGACGACGAGAGGCGCGTAACCGAAGAGGCAATTGAAGACGCCTACGAGCGCGCAGGCTTCGTTCTTTTCAAGAAGGATAACACGGACAAGAAAGGCAAGGAATTAATTCCCCCAACGCTCAAGGACGTGCTTGCAATTCTCGAGGAGCGCGCAAAAGAAGCAGACAGCGCGTGGATTCGAGAATACATAAAGAACGCAGCGAAGCGCATTGAAAAGTTCACAAAGGAAGGCGCGGACTACTTTGCCTCGCAGTCAACTGTAAGGCTCGATGAGCTCACAAAAAGCGGGCTGGTTGACATTGTTCTAACTGATTTGCCGGATGAAGAGTTCCGCGCGCTCGCTGGCTTGATGATTCTCCAGTTCTTAAAAGAAAAGATGCGCGAAGAGGGCTGGGCAAAGACAAAAGGGCTGAAAACTTTCGTGGTTCTCGATGAAGCTTGGAAGATTGCAAAAGACGACAGAAGCGACGCGATTATGATTGTTCGCGAAGGCCGCAAATACCAGTTCGGGTTAATCGTTGCCTCGCAAAATCCTACAGACATAAACAAAGCCATTTTCTCCAACGTCGGAACAACAATGATTCTCAATCTCAAATTCAAGGAGTACAAAGACTACGTTCAAGAATCTCTGAACTACTCCAACTACATTGCAAGCGCGATTGAGCAGTTCGGAGTCGGAAACGCGGCAATCAACCTAGTTTACTCGGAGCGCACCGATTTCCCGCAAACCTTCCTAATAGAGAAAATTCACGGCGAAGAGCCGCTTGTTCGCGTAAAGATAGACCTTTCGCGCGCAAAAGGCAAATCCCTCGAGTTCGAGCGCGGGCAACTAAAGCGCAGGCTCGCAGTAGAGAACATCGTCGGCGAAAAGCTCGCGCGCGTTCTCTCAATGCTCGCAGAAAAAGGAAACTCGCTCGATGTTATTGAATTCGTAAAGCTTCTTGAAGAGTGGGACTACAGCCGAAAGAGCATCATCGACATTCTGCGCGGCTTGGGAGTTCCAAACAAAGATATTACTAACATCTTCCTCTACCTGCGCGGCGGGAAAGTTTAGAGGAGAAAATACGCATTTACTCTCGTGAACCCTGCTTCTTCTATCGAGGCTTCTCTCGTTGAATTTTCCGTAGGTTTATATACCAGTTCACGCCATAAACTAGTGCGCTATGGCGCTCAAATTCTTCTCTAACAAGCAGGGCAGTGCCAACCTAAAAACCAGCGAAAGCAATAACGCGCGCAGAATTTCTCCTTTTCTCAAAGGAACCATTCTTTTCACCATTCCTTTTCTAACTGCAACCACGCTTGCAGAGCCCGCGTTGAGCGGAGCAGCGGAAGTTAAAAAGGCGAAGCAGAAAGCAAAAATTAACTCCAGTTCAAGCATCAACGATTGGCGTTTACCGTCCAAAACCTCTAATGTTTCTTACGGCTTCGTTCTTCAAGCAGAAGCCATATTTGAATGGGGCGGAATTAAAGCAAGCAAAGAAGGAATAAACGCGCTTGCTTTACTGCTTGCAAAACTAGAACCTTACCCAAAAGAATACATCGGAATAGCAGACAGCTTAAGCTGGATTGGGTGGCATGCAGGAAATGAAAAGGCAATAACTGATCTCGTAAAACACTTTTCAAACATGCCTCGCGAGCTGGCTAATGAACTGGCATTCTTCTTAATGAAACTTTCATATCAAGAAAACTCCGAGAAAACGTTGCCTGCTGCAACTACTTCCTTTCTAAAACTTAAAAGCTACCCAAAGATGCAGAAAACGCTGTTGGATCTTTGGAAAGGAGCGGCTAAGTCTTATTTCCAAAATCGATTTATCCAACTTGCATCCACGCTTTCTTCACCCGAAATGCTAAGATACCTAACTAAGTTTGAAAATTCTTCAGCAGAATCAAGAACTGCAGTGCTAACTGCTATCCTTTATTCAAAAAATGAGAAAGATGCCCTCTCTATCTCAAAATGCATTCTTCCATTTAAAGACAACCCTCAATTAGCAAACGCAATTTCGGAATCTTTAACAAACTTCTTCGAAGAATCTGACTCCGAAGTAGAGCAGGCAAGAATCGCAGTAGCGCGGTGCATCCAACTGTTTAAAACCCGCCCAGAACTAGCAAATAAACTTGCAAATTTAATAAACGCACTTAGCAAGCACGAAAGCGCAGAACTAATACGTTTTGTAGCAAACAGCATCGCTAAATTCGAAAAACGCAGTGAAGTTGTTAATGAATTAATTGATGTTTTAACTGAAATCAGCTCCTACGAAACTGGCGACCCCCACGAGAGCATTCCGATTATAAAATCATTCATAACCTGCGTATCAAAATTCGAAAAAGAACATGATGAATATCTAAACGAACTTATAAACTCTGTAAGGTGGATGATACACCACACTCGGCATAGCTATATCATAGATAGCGACTGCGAATACAGCAACGAAGCAACACTTGCAGCAATAAAATACATAGCAGGTTTTCAAAATGATGTTTACTCAGCAACGCGATTAGCAGAGGTATTTGGCGACGGTAGCCGCGAGGAGAGTAAAATATACTTAGCCATCTCCTGCGTATCAAAATTTAAAAATCAGCCAGCTGCAACAATGGGAATAATCAATGCATTAAAGCAGTTGCCTCGTAAAGTTCGAAACTACTACGAGAATGCTCCCCAACTTGCGCTGGATACCTTATCTTTAAAAGACGTAAATGCGTTTTTTACACAGCATCCAGATATGACTGAATTGCTTCTTCACCTTATAGAAAAGAATGAAACGGAAAGGGCAGAGATGTTTACTCGGGCCAAAGCGCTTCAGGAAGAATACAACATTACTCTCTTTGCGCGATATTCACTTGAGTGCTTAAATGAGTTGTACTCCAACATAGGCAAACGGCAATCTTCAAAGCCGCTTTTCGTTTTAGTAAATGCCAAAGCGGATAATCCTAATCCAAGCTCTTATTCAGCTGCAGGGGATATAGATGATTTAAGGCGCATAGCAGATCTGAGAATTTATGAATGTGAAAACGAAAATGACGTTTTTCAACTTCAAAAACTAAAATCTACTTACGGTGCCTTTGATAGGCTCATAATTCATGGCCACGGCCAACCCTATGGCATACGGCTTGGCTTTGAGCAAGGCGAAAGGGGATGGGACAACGCACATCTTGACGTAGGAGACTGGGGTGCAATAAACGAACTTGGAAAACTGATGAACGCAGGCTCTTTTATTATCCTTGATTCCTGCCTTACTGCCGGCATACTCGAAGGCAGAGCAAATATTGCCAAAATGCTTTCAGAAGAGGCGCCAAACTGTTTAGTATTCGCTCCAGTGACAATTACAAATGGTGCTAATCGCAAATCGTTGTGGACTCAACAGACGCTAGACTGCAGATGGACTACCCTCGCAGTATATTTCCGCGGAGAAAATGTAACAAGCAAGATTCAGCCCGATCCTAGCGCCTTTCTAAGCACGCAAATTAGCCAGCATGGAGAAATAAAAGTAGATGATTTCCGATAAACAAGAGTTTTAAAAACTTCTTCCCCCAATTAGTAAGCGGTTTCACGATGAAAATCAACTTCGACCCAAAAGAGTTCAAGAAGGAGCTTAGGAAGCGCGGCTTGAGCGAGGAGCAGATTCACGACGTGGAAACCGAGTTCGCGAAGCACGACTACGCAATGAACGAAGAGTCTCTTTTTGTTCTTTTGAAAAAATTCGGGTGCACATACTCCGCAATCTTCTCAATTCTCGGAAAAATAGGAATTGGGGCGCGCGATGCAGTAAAATTGAGCGCGCGCCTTCAAAGAAAGCAGACTGCGTCGAATGCAAAATATTTCTCGCTGAGAATTACTGAC
>JBDROI010000119.1:0-13424 GCA_043810245.1 Microcaldota archaeon | reverse complement strand
CTCCAGTTCCAGTTGGACTCTTGCGGCTTCCGTAAATGCCACGCGTATACCATTCGCTCTCCTTAAATTTCCATAGGGCAGCTGCTCTTGCATCTATAAAGTTGGTTTCGGCTTGCTCAGTTGCAAGTTTTTGCGAAACTTCAGAAACTGCACTGAGCATTAAGTAGTGTTGGAATGCGTTGTCGCTTGCGTATATGTTCGCTCTGCTCTCATCGCTTACCGAACCGTCTTCAGCGCGGGAATGGAAGCGCCCAAGCCCTCCTCCGAAGGTACCGCGTACAGTAAGAACTTTGCTAAGCAACGCAAAATTCCATGCCTGCGAGCCGGCAGTTATGAATGCGTTCAATTCTGTGTTTTTGCTTATCTCATAGATTTCTCCTGCAACTCTGCTCGAAGTTGGTTCGCTTCTGTAATAAACGTTAAAGCTTCTAAGAATAATTCCGCTGTTCATGTCTTTTAGGAGCCCTAAGAAGGGAGAAAGTTCTTCGCCTTTTGCGCCCAGAATTCCTGCCAGTGTTGTTTGGTCCTCAATCTTGTTGACAAGAAGCGCAATTCCTCCTTTATCGCTCGCTGCAGTAGCGCCCATTCCCGCTCCTTTGTTTATTCCTTCAGCTCCAAAGAAAAGCAGCTGGGTTTCAACCTGCGCAGATGTTGCACCTTCAGATTGGAAGTGCGCAGAAGCATAGAGTTTTTTTCCGCCTTCTTCTGTGAGCGGCACCATTTCCGCAAGAGCCCAGTTTCCAGCTTCTGTTTTGCGGTAAAGGAAAAGCGAATATCTGCCTTCCTGCTTGTCATGCGAAAATGCAAGTGCAGTTGTTGCGCCGTTTGGGGCGCGAATAGCGAGATTTCCCAGAATTACTTCTTCTGAAGTAACTGAAGTAAAGGAAGTGCGCCCGCCAGTAGTTTCAGAAGTCTGCGTAGCAGTTTGAACATCCAGGTTGAAATCGGCTATTTTTTCTCCTATTTTCACGTCTTTTGAAGTAACTGTAAACTGGTTGCCTGTTGAAGTGGTAACGGTTGTTGAAGAATCTCTGTTTACTGTTACTTCAGTAGTAGTTTTTGCCTTGTTCAACTGCACCAAAATTTCTGAAGATGGGCCCCATGCTCTTCCTTCAGCTCCAGTTTGGGTGGTGCTTGAGGAGAAATCTCCATTTTTGCTCCAATTGGTGCTAAGGATAAGCTCGCCTTCCAAGTATTCGAAGCCTTTAATTTTAGGCAGCATGCTGGGGGCAAGCGCGCCAGTGTCCAAAAGGATAGCCGGGAGTTGTATAGACCCCAGAGGCTGTTCTATTACGAGCGCAATAAGTTTTTTGAAGAATGCCTGATAGGCAACATCATAGTTTAGAGGCGCCACACGCGAACCGCGCTCTAGGGAGTAGACCGAGTTTAAAGTAACTGCATCGTTGCGAACAAGAGGCTGCTCGAGTAGAGAACGTGGAAATCCAAGTATTACATAGCTCTGCGGAGCGAGGCGGACCATCACATCTTCGCGTTCATCTGGAAGCTGGATTGTCAAGTCTCGCGAACTCGTTTTTACGCGTTCTTTTAGCGAGTAGAAACTTTGCCACAATTTTTCGTATTTCTCGGGGAGCTCATTATAGTAGCCCTGTAGCCCTTCGAAGTCAGAAGCAGTAGAAAAGGCACTTGCATGGCCGTTTATCGCAATGAGAGTAGAAGCGATGTTGATTGGACTGGAGGTTAGAATGGTTCCCCCGAGCTTTTCTACGAATAGCTCAAGGCGCTCCTGAGGCATGCGGGAGAGTCCATCTACGAGCGCAGCGAATCTGTCGCCGTACGAAGAAATGCTTGAACTCCAGCTAGAAGCGGAAATCGGATCTTTAATCTTTCCAACAGCGGCTTCTGGAAGAATTGATTTAAGCACTGCATACTGTGCAAAAGGAGAAAGTGAGTTGAACTGCAAAAGAACCTCTGAGGCAGATTTTTCGTTTGCTTCCATGGTTGCTGAAGTGAATTTCATGCCCGAGAGCACTAGTTGAAATTGATTTTTGTTGTTGCTGAGTGCAGTTATGGTTTCCGCTATTCGTTTGAAGTAGAGGTCTGAAGAGGTACCTGTGCTAACTTTTCCAACGCGGGCTTCGAAATAGCGGTCGTAGATGCCTTTTGCCTCTGCATCGGCAGTTTGCAGATATCCGATATACTCTCGCTTTATATCATCGAGAGTTTGCCTGCCTGCTTGGAAATCGTTTGAGTTAGAAGCATTGGAAATTGAGAGATCGAACTGCTTTACTTTCAAATTTAGCTGTTCCAAAGTTGTTACGAGTGTTTTGCGCGCGGATATGAAGTTTGCAACGTTGCTTTCTTTTATTCCTAAGGAGTTCGCAAATGCTTTTTGGAAAGCTGTCTGCCCCAAGTGCGTTTCGTATTGGGAGATATACGATTTCATGATGGCTACCCATTTCTCAGTTGGGTAGTATCTTCCAGGCTCATCAAGTGCAGTAGCAGAGTACATTCGTTCCATTTTTGCTGCCAATTTTCTTGCGGCCTTTTTCTGCGCTTCGTCCTCGCTTTCTGCGCGCCTATTGGATTCGATATTAGTGAAAAGCACATCGGATTTTATAGCTAACACGCTCAAGGAAGTTTGAATTGCTGTTTTACCCTCTAAATCCAGCATTGTGAATTGCGGTGCTTTCTGGTCCTTGATAAGATTTGCAATAGCGAGAGAGTACTGCTTAAGACTTGCATCGTCTGAGTAGAATGCGCTGTTTAGTTTTGATTTAATCTTTTCGTAAAGCGGAGAATATTCTTTTCTAAAGGAGTTGGTAGCTGAATCGGTGTCATTTTGTCTGATTGACGCGCGTATATTTTTTTCTAAGTTGGATAGTTTTTCGAAATCAGCTTTTGCTTCTTCTGCCGCCTTTCTTTCCGCCTCTTCTTCTGCTTTCTTCTCGGCAGAAGGCTCTTTTTTAGGAAGTAGTCCCTTGTCTTTGATCTTTCCAGTTGTGATCGCGCCTTTTGGGAGACCTTTGCTTGCTTTCGCGAGCTTGTTCGCTTCTTCAATAGCCTCATCGCTTTTTTGCTTTGTCTTGTTGTTTTGCGCGTTGGCAATTTCGTTCTTCACGTCAGCGATTTGTTTGTTCAAATTTTTGATATTGGCTTCGATGGTCCCCTGGTCTTTTTCTAGAGCTGCGAGCTCGGCTTTTGGCTTTTTCGTTAGGCTTTCTTTCATGGATGCGTTTGCCATTTTATCCAATTCTTGAAGTTTCTTTTTCGCTTCGCTGATTTTAGTTTTGGTTTGAGTTAAAGAGGAATTGGCGGTTTTTAATTCTAGTTTTAGCTTTTCTAACAGCTTTTCATTCATTTTCAGAGTTAATTCTTCAGAAGTAGGCACTTTGGATTCGGGTTGAGTTTTGAATGCACCGTTTGCCATATTTTTCGCCTTCGTGGAAGCCTGAGCGAGCTCGAAAGCGCCACCTCGTGGCTCCGACGTAGCTCCTCTCTTGTCGTCTCCCGTAGAAATTATGTCTTCTGGAGAATTTAAACCTGCTGGTTTTTTAATGCTTTGCGTAATTTCCTCGAGTTTTCGCAATTTCTCGCGCTGAACCGAGTAAGCGAGGCTCATCGCGGGCTCCACTAAAGTTTCAAGAAAAACTACTGGAAGAATTGCCGCGGCTATGAGAGCGTATTTTAGGTAGGGCTTGGAGCGCGGAGCCGAAGCTAGTTTTGCTTCAGTTTGAAGTTGAGGTTTGCTACGCTGTTTTGGTATGTTCATAAACTCGCTCCGGTGCAGAAATAGGTGCACCGCGCTGGTGCGTTAATTTATACTCGGAGGAGGTATATAAGCTATTCGCTTTTCTGCTCCTTTTTGAGAGTTGGGAGCTGTACTTCGATATTTTCAAGAAGTGCGGGTATGATATCGATTGGGTAGACGTACGTACTGCCGTCTGTGCTCGCACTTAAACTTTTAAGAAAATCAATTACCTTCTGCGGATCAAGCTCGGGGTTTTTGAGTATACTGCGTGCGTCTTTTTTTTGCTCGTCGTTGGCATTTTTAAGCGAATAGTTTATGAATGACTCTACTGCCTGCTCAGCTTGGACGGTTGTGCTGTCTACACTGCTTTCCGCATTAGACTGAATGAGTATCGGCTGCATATCTTCTAGTTTAGAATTTGTTTTTAGTTGTCCAACTGGTTTTATGCGGCCAGGCACTAGAGGAACTCGCGGAATGCTCTCGAGCAGGTTGAGAGTTTCTCCTACGATTAATGCTTCCCTGATTGGTTGGGTGACTGCAATCGTTTTGATAGTGCCGGCAGCTCTGGATTGCCAGACTGTTGAAACAACGTTGCTAATTCCTTCTCGCAGATAAATAAGTCGCATGGAATTTTGCAGGAATTGCTCGCGTGCAATTTTTAGTTCTCCTTCGATTGCGATTTTTGAGGCAGAAGGAAGCCCTTTTTCGCTTAATTGTGCTTCCATATCCAGAACTTTTCTGGAAAGATTTCTGCAGGACTCTGTGAGAGTTTTGACCTCTTCCATTAGGCGTTTGGAACTAGTTAGTGTTTTTTCAATTGCAAATTGAACTTTCTCAGTGATCGTAAGCTTTCCTAGTTCGGTTCGTATAAGCGCTTCTTGCGTTTTGATGAGTGCTTCGTCTATGTTTTTTAGTTTACCTTTTGTTTGTTTTATTTGTTTTAGCAGATCTTTAGATTTGGAAACAAGCCGTGCGGATTTGTATGACTCCTCGAGCGCGGAGAGCTCGGATAGTGTAGCTACTCGCTGGTCTTCTATTAAGAGATATTTACCAGTATTGGCTCCCTTAGAAGCAAGCGCTGCATCCTTAGCAGTTGTAAGCTCTGCTTTGGACAGTGATTTCCAGGCGGCTCTTGTTTCGTCTATTGTTGCACGCACAGCTTGGTTTGCAACTTCTGGCGCAGTTATTTCAAGCTCTAGGATTGCTTCTGTTGTAAATGGATGTTTTAGCTGAGCTAGATAATTTTGGTGAGCGCGAGCTGCTTTGCTGGTGAGTTTTGCAAGTTGTTCTGCAGATGCACCTGTTTGTTTAGCTACAATCATTTCGGCTCGGGCGGCGCGCCATTCAGAGCGAGTTTTCATAACGTCGTTAATTCCAGTTTTGAATGCAGTTGCGCCTTTTTTAATAAATGCAGAAGAGCGCGTAACGGAAGAACGCATTACTGAATTGACTGCTTCCCAATCGCGGATAAGCGCTGTTTTGAGTGCAGCTCTCCCTGCTTCGGATTGCAAATTGCGGACAACGTGTTTTGTCGCAGCTAAACCTGGCTTAACTGTCTTTCCAGCTATAGATACGAAGAGAACTCCATCCAGTCTAAACTCTTCTAGAAGAAGCGAGGAATGTTTTAGATTTTCGCGCGTTGGAACTAGAGGTGCTTCTTCCCAACTTTTAGCCCAGCGTTTGTAAGAAGGTATGGTAGTAAGTTCTGAAACTACGTTGGGTATGTTGAGCAGATTTACTGCTAGTTTTAGCCCAAACTTTCCGCCGTAAATAAGAGTATAAAAGAATGCTATGGGGCCCCTGGGATCTAATTCAGAACGCATATGCGGATGTTCCTTGTTTTCAGCGAGTAATGGACGGGTTTCTAGATAGTTTAGGTAGTCTTTTCCAACTCCTTTGAGCATAGCCCATACTGGATTGAAGACATTCCAGCCTTTCCAACCTTTTGCAGAAAACCAGGCATCTGGAGTAAACAGGTTTGGAGTTCCTAATTCAAGTCCTATGAATTCGAAGACTTCTTTTCTATTTTTTTCAAATTCCTTTGCATCAGAGCGTGAAGAATCTACTTCAGAAGTAAGATAAACACGCCAGCTTTCTCTAAATTTTCGGTCTTGTCTGCATCTATCTCCAATATTGTATAAGATGTTCTGTGCTTTTTTGTCATTTCCCTCGTTTATTGCATCGATTAGAGAGGATATTTGAGGGTGGTTTATCTGCTTGAGTTGTTCGGCAACTTCTGGCTGTTTTAGGAACTGTAGCCATGCTAACCGCTCTTCGCTAGGCCGCTGAGCAATTATTAGCTCAATTTCAAGTAAAATAGTTTTGTCATGGTTTAATAGTGCTTGGTTGTATTGCGCGTATTCTTTCGCTAAATTTTTGAATTCCTTGTTCTTTGAAAGCTGAAGGAAATTTAGTTCAACTTCTTTTGCTATGTTTGAATCTGCTTTTTTGATAGTGTTAAGCATGCTCTCGAAGGAAGAAAGATTTGAGTGGATGCGCGCTAGCTGAGAGCGTTTAAAGTATATACTCGGGTTTTCTTGAAGATTTCCTTTTAGAGTAAGTTGGGCATCGCTTATCCATGAGGAAGCAAGCTGAAGGAGTTTTTCGCGCACCTGCCCAGTTTTGAAAGTAGAAAAAGTTTGCTGGGATTCATCTTTGGATTTTAGCATGGGGGGCATGATGTCACGATTTAACGTATGTATTTCTGAGTATTTAAATGCATTTGCCAGAAGGCGAGTAAAATATAGGAAAATACGTCGCCATTCTGGCAAAATATCTCGTATGCAGATACTCGATGAGTATGCTTTCGAGAGCAGAAAGGAATGAAGAAAAAGAAATGGGCCCGGCCGGATTTCCAAGAAGCTGTCTCATGCGTTTTTCTTTTGGGACAGCCTAGCGCTTTTCTTCCCTATTTTTGGCGCGACGCCAAAAATGGGGCGCATTCGGCGCGAGCCGAATTGCGTTTTTAAAAGAAAAGGGCCGGTTTGAACCGGCGACCCCCCGGTATCTGAACAATGGCTAATAAAAGTTTATCAGCCGAGTGCTCCAACCTGGCTAAGCTACGGGCCCGTTGAAGAGAAATTAAGGGGTTTAAGCTTTATATAGATTTAGATTATTGCGCGCGTAGTTAAGATTCCACTACGGAAAGCTCTGGCGCTGGTGCAATCAAACGGTTTCTTTTTGCGAGCGCGAGTGAAAGCTGCTCCTCAAGCTCGCGCTTAATCTTCTGCTCCTGCTCATTCTCGGGCTTGTGCGCGACCCATCTCTGCATGCGCATGCTGTAGTCGCGGACTCTGCGCTCGTTCTCGTCAAAGTCAACTCCTGCATCCTCATAGACGAAGACTCGCCGGTTGTTGATTGAGCGCTCAACTAATTGGCGCTGAGTAAGCGCATCTTCGCTTAGATTCGCGGGCTCTTCTGCAACTGAAATGATGGGAGTTTTGGAAATTACCAAGTGGTTGGAATCTGAATCGAGCGCGCATGAAAACCCGAAATGCTCGAGCGACTGCTTTAGGCGCGTGTATCTTCCGTTTGTTGAAAACTCTAGAGAAAGATATTCTGTGTAGCCTTCGAAAAGCTCCTTGAAGAGAAGAATTATTTCCTGCGGAAAATCAAGCTCGCGCAGAAGAACTAAAAGTTCAGCAATGTATTTTCGATTTTCGTAGGTTGAAAAAGTAAGCTCGTTGATGCGCGTGAGAAGCTCCAAACCGCGTCCTGCATTTCCAAGAAGCGCATTGCTTTTTTCATCAGAAGGAAGTTTGGAAAATTCCGCGCGCAATTCTTCTACGCGCCTGCCATTTGGAGTTAATTCAGGAATTCCAAGCTTGCTCTTGAAAGCAAATGCTTCGTCGAGAGTTTCCTTCTGGCGCGCGATGGTGGCAGTAATTTGTTCAACTGTTGGGGAATTGGTTTTTTTTGCGCGCGCAAGTTCGTAAAGGCTCTTGTTGAGCAGGTATTTCAGTTCCTCAATTGCCTCAAGCTCGCTAGCGCTTACAACGCCTTGGCGCAAGTAATATGCAAGTGAATCGCTTTCGCTCATATTTTACCACTGGTCATGCTGGTCGCAAACGCACATTCGGCGTAACCGAATTGCGTTGCGTATTTGCGGTTAAGCAAATGACGCAAAAGAAGTTTGGGGGCGCAGGTTAAAAAATCTTTCTTGCTGTTCAGTCTTCCCGCGCTTTTCCCTTGCTCGCAATTTGTTTTTCGAGCTCATCTAATTGTTTTGAAATTCGCTCCATGCTTTTTCTTATGCCGGCGATTTCAAAAGAAACAGTCTGCAGATATACGCGGTCCATAATTGGAGACGGCGAGGGTGCGATAATCGCAGGCGCGGGCGGCCGAGGGAGCTCGCGGAATATGGTTTTTGTGGATTCTTCGGTTTTCATGGCGGTTTTCAACTCCTGTTTTATTTCTTTTTTGACGTCCTTTATCCATTTCTTTACGTTCGCGAACGGCGCGTACTTGTTTTTGCCGGTCTTTTTTGCAATTTCACCTCTCAGCTCCGAAAGAGCGTCCTTTGTAAGAGGCTGTGCTCCCCAGGGGCCAAGAAGCTTGTTTTTTATTATCTTCTTGGTTTGTTCGTCCATCTAAACCACTCCCACACCATAAATACCTAACAACGGTTAGATGCTAACAAGAATTGAGCTATGAAAGTTATTAAGCTTTTTCCGCCTTTTCGGGCTCGTAGCGCGCGGAAATGAGCGTACGAAGCGTTTTTGCCTTTTTTTCTCCGAGTTTTTCAACTTCCATGAGCTGTTTTTCAGATGCGTTGAAAACCGCGGAGAGCGTTTTGAAGCGGGCGAGAAGCGCTTTTGCGAGTTTCGGACCTATGAAAGGAAGAGTTTCAAGAACAAGCTGCTGGCGCTGAGCGAGTGAGAAAGCTTTTTTTGAGCCGATGAGGCGGATTTCGCGCTTCTCCATCAACTGCTCGCGCTTTGCAATTGCGTAGAGGAGCTCTACTGTTTTCTCCTCGTTTTTTGTGAAGAAAACTGAAATTCCAAAATCGCAGATGAGCGCGGAAACCGCGCCTAACAGAGCAGAGCGCTCCACGCGCTCCTCAAAGCGCTCGCCTTCTACTATTATGATTGCGCGTTCGAATTCTTCAGTCATGCGCTTAGCTTGGGAAAAAAGCCTGCCATCTATGAGCGAAACTTCAAAATCGTTGCGCGTTTTGCGCTCAACAACAACGCGCTCGGAAAGAATGAAATCGCCTATGTTTAAAACGAGCTTTTTCACGTGCGCGCCCTTCATGCGCAGAAGCTTCGCGAAGTCTTCGCTCTCGCGCTCGTCCATGAAAATTTCAACGTAGTCTTTGTTCTCGCGGGGAGTGAATTTAGTGAGCGCCTCCTGCATTTACTCACCCTTAAGCGCTTCTTTGATTTCATCGAAGCTTAAGCTGCAGCCCGCGAATTTAATTGCGTAGAGAGCTGCTTCGAGCGCGGTTTTTTTCATCTTTCCAAATTGGTCGAACCCGCCTTTTTCGTAAGCGAGAATGAGCACTTCGCTGCTGCGCAGAATGTGGATATTGGAAGTAAGCGAGCGGAAGCGCGAGAGGTAGAGTTTGTTTAGCCCTATTTCTCGCCCGAACTCGCGCTTTAGGTGCTCGCGCATGAGAAGCGGGGCTTCCACGAGCATGCGCGTAGTTCTTTCATCTATCATGATATTCCCGATTCCAAATTCGTAGGCGAGCGCGAGCATGTCTGCTTCTCCGCCATGAACCAAGCGGAGCGGCTTTCCGTTTATGTAAAATATGTTGTTTGCTGTAAACAGAAACTGCTCCTTCAATTTCTCATGGTTTGCGCTTTCCTTTGCTGAAAGAAGTTTGAAAACATTGCGGGCGAGCGCCATTTGCAGGCGAAGGGCGCTTAATTGATAGCGCTTGCGCTTAAGCGGATAATCGATGCACTCGTCTTTTACTTCTGGAGAAATGAACAGACCGCCTTTCATTTTCTCGCGGAAGGACTCGAGAATTGGAAGACAACAGGAGTCTGTTAGTGAAATTAGGGAGCTCGCATCGCAGAGAATGCTGAAGGCGTTTGCCTCGCTTGCATTAGTTGAGTAATTTTCTTCCATGGTCCAGCCTCTCTGAAATTCGCTTTGTTTTTCCTGCGCGGTCTGAAATGAGCGTGCCTCCCGAGTATTTGAGCAGTTCGCGCTTGTCTGCTCCGGTGATTGCAGCCGAGCCGCTTAGCGAGTAGCCTTGGGCGTAAAGAGTTGCAGAAATTTTTACTTTTGATTTGTCAAGCAGGTCGCGGACGAAGCGTTTGTCGCGCGCATCTATCATTTCAAGCTTTGAGAATAAGCCGACAAGCTCGCGTTCAAAAGCATCTGAATTTCCTTCTTGTGCGTATTTAGCGGCATTTTCAAGCTCCTTTTGAACGAAAAAAGCAATACGTTTCTGGAAAACGTATTTCTGATGGTGCGCTTTTCCGGAAATCTTTGAAAGCGCGTAAGAAGCCATTGCGAGCGCGATGAAAGCATGATTCTGTGTTGTAGTGTACTTTTGTGTACATTCATTGGAGATTTTGCGCAGCGCACCTACGTTTCGCGTTTTGAATGCGCTTTGAATCGCATTAGCAAGGGTTTCGAGCTCAGAAGCCAAGGTAAAGCACCTTTTCAAGATTTGATGAAATTGAAGAAAAATAAGGAGATAAAATGCTCTGTTTGGAAAAAGAAGGGAGGAAATTGCTCTGTTTGAAGGAAGAAAGGATATTTGGTTCAGTTTTTTCAAAAACAGTTTCCATATGACTCAATCCAGCTCCAAGATGATGCCAACGCGAAAGGTTTAAATAAGTATCATGATACAATCATGATACAGCATTGGGTGAAATTATGACATCATCTAATGATGAGCAACTATATAAAGATAACGCGAAGGCAGTGAAAAACGAGTTCAAGACTGAGCTAAGTACGGAAGTGGCTGCGGCGAAAAAGGAGTTGCTTGAAATTGAAAGTGAACTGCTTCAGAAGTTCAAAGATCCATTAACGCTTGGAACTCTGATGTTCAAACTGATGCAGGAAAAGGAGAATGCGAACAGAATTCTCCAGAACATCAATGCAAAGCTCGATAGATTGGAGGGGCGCATTGAAAAGCTGGAGAGAGTGAAACCCCCGAAAAAACCTGCACCAAACATGCTTCCAGAAGTTGATATGCGAATTATCAGCTTCGTCAAAGGGAGAAAAGGCGTGAATGCCGAGGAGCTTCAGAAAGAAATGAGGTACCGAGGCAGGAACGCGGCAAGTGCCCGTTTGAGTCGGCTGTATGGAATTGGCCTGCTTGGGAAGAAGCAGGTCGGAAAGAAAGTGTATTACTTCATGCAGCAGAACGAGTAGAAAAGCAATAAGTTGATGCTTGCTGTGAAAGGCAAGGCGACCTGTCACTTATTTAACGGGGGCTTGGGGTGGTTCGGCCATAATTCACCTCCCACACTAATTGAATTATAAAAAACCACCCCGCCCAATTTTACTTACCTGAGCTTAAGCTCTATATTTATTGGAGGAAAAAAATGAGTGAAGGAATGCTTGCAAAAAAAAGAGAAGTTCAGAGAGCAGAGGGAAGCAGACTTGCTGATTTTGTTCCATCAAAAACCACGAGCTTGATTCCAAGGAAAATTGGAATTCTTGAAAAAGTTGGCGAAAAAATAAGCGACATTAAAGAAGATATTGCTGGAAGCTTTGAAATTGCGCGCTTTGTAAGAGAAAGAATAAAAAGCGAGAGTGAACTTTAGGTGCTTTTATGTTTGACGAAAGCATGAACCTTAAGGTTGGCGATTTTTCAATTTCACTTGACAGAAGCGGGAGCGAGCACTGCTATGTTTCGCACGCGCACAGCGACCACGCTCACGTTCTTGGAAAAAAGGAGAAGAAATTTCTTGCTTCGGAGGAAACGTTTTGCTTAGCCGGCTATAAGGGAGAGAGGACGCGCACTGAATTTGACGGAGTGCGCATGAGCTTGTTCAATGCCGGGCATATTCTGGGCGCAACACAGCTTGAAGTGGAAGCAGACGGCAGAGTTTATGTTTACACGGGCGATTTCAAGATGCAGGACGGGTTGACTACAAAAGGCGCTGAAGTACGCGAGTGCGACCAACTGCTCATTGAAGGAACTTACGGAACCCCGGGAGTGCACTTTCCCAGGCGCGCGCAGGTTTATGAAGAGATGAAGGAGTGGGTGGATGCAAATTCCGAGCGCGGAATCATTCTTCTTGGAGGGTATTCAATCGGCAAGGCGCAGGAGCTTGTGAAGTTTCTCAACGAGTACTGCGGAATTACTCCGCTGGTTCACGAAAAAATTGAGAAGGCATGCCGGGTTTACGAAAAATTCGGAGTCAAGCTTGATAGAGTTTGCACGCGGAGCGAGGAATCTGAAGAGCTGAAGCGCGGAAATTTTGTCGCAGTGCTTCCACATAACTTGGTGAACACGAAGCTTGCACTGGGATTGGGAGGAATTTATAACAAGCGAGTGGTGTGCGCGTTAGCCACGGGCTGGTCGAAAATGAGGAATTATGCAGTTCATAAAAGCTTCACGCTCAGCGACCACGCGGATTTTGACGAAATCTTAGAGTATGTTGAGAGAAGCCGCGCGCGCAAGATTTACTGCTGCCATGGCAATGAGATGACGCTTGCACGCGAGCTTAGAGAGCGCGGATACAACGCACAGCCGATTTTTGAAGCAAACCAAAGCACGCTATAGCAGTCTCGCAACACAGCTCGACGGCTACCTAGCAAACCAGCCTCGGAACAGGATAAACGGTTTGCCGCATTACTTTGCTGGTTTGCTATTGTTTAAATAGGAGTAGTCTGCATAGGATTAAGCAGGTGCGCGAATGGAACTGATGAAAAAAGAAAAAATAGAGCTCATGTTCGAAAAGATTACGCCTATTTCTGAAGCTGCAAAAGGAACTGGAGTTTTAACATTTTTAAACGGAGAAAATTGGAAAGTTGAATTGGTAAGCAAGTTTGGGAAGAAGGAAGATGCTTACGACCGAAAATTCGGGCTTGTAAACAAGGAACAATGGGCAAAGCTGGATAGAACGCTCGCCGAAGCAAAAAGCATGCTCGACAAGCTTGCAAAGAATATTAGGAGCGAAGAAGTGGTTGGCGCAGAAGCAGCTGTGCCAGTTAGGATGCAATTAATTGCTGAGAAAACGCAGGCGCTTAACTCAAAAGAAATTGAAAAAGAAATTGCGCGAACGATTGGCATCATTATGGCAAGAGAAGAAATGAAGGAGGAGGAAAAGAAGATAGTTGAAGAAAAAGCGCTCGAAGTTGCACGCTATGGCGTGGAAAAAGTGGGAGAAAGTGAAGCAGTGCTGCTAAACGCGGAAAACGTAGCCGCGATAACTGAAATAAGCTATAATACGTTCAAGGCATCTTTTTTTAGGAGAGCTTAGAAAGAAGGAAAAGATATTAAAAGGAAGTCCCCAAAAGTGTGAGTTATGAACAGAGAGAGAAGCCGAAAGGCGCAAGCTGCGATGGAGTATCTTGTTACTTACGGCTGGGCGATTCTCATAATTCTCGTCGCAATGTCCCTTCTTTACTCAATGGGAATTTTCAGCCCTTCGCGCTATATTCCTGAAGAATGCTATTTTCAGCCGAGCTTCGCATGCAAGAGCGCGTTCTTGAAGGACGCTGGAGCTAACAGCTATGATTTTGAGCTCGTTGTTCAGAATGAAATGGGCTTTGAGATGTTTATTGAAAGCGTGAATATTAC
>JBDROI010000118.1:0-5703 GCA_043810245.1 Microcaldota archaeon | reverse complement strand
GTGAGCGCGGAGAGCGCAAGCGGAATCAGGGCATAGTCTTGAAGCCCAATAAATAGGGTAGTGGCGCCTGTTCCAAAAAGCCACTTGCTTGTTTTTCCCAGTTTCTTAGAAGCCTTGGAAAGCTTTCCTTTTTCGTTGATTTCGATTTCAAGAGCGTGCGCCTTTTTCTTGTTTTCAATCGCTGCACTCTTAACTGCTTCAAATGTGTCTCTGATGAGTTGCTTGGTTTTTTCATTGCTTGTTGAATTTATTTTTCTTTCCATGAATTTGACTGCAGCTCGGTCGTTCATTATATGTTCTATCAGCCCGCGCGCTCGTCCATTTGTAAGCTTGTCTAGGTAGGTAATATTCTTGTGCACTTGACTGACTTGCGCGGCTGTTTTCGTTGCCATTGCCATGAGATTAATTTGCGCGTTTGAGTATATAAACATACCTTACTAAGATAATCGTGCTGTACGCCTTCTCGTTCGAAAGGTATTTAAACCGCCGACGAGTAGAAATTAAGGAAAGGTGATGTTCATGAGTGAGTGGGGAAGCATGCCGCAGGCAATGAAACAAAAACCAGTTGAGGAAGTAAAGCCGACAATTCTAGAAAGCGTAAAGGATTTGTTCAAGCCCGCAGTTCAAGGAACTTTTCTTGAAACTCCTGCACGAGCAGTATGGAATTTGGTGAAACCAAAAGCTGGAGAAGCCGCAGAAAATATTTCGCAGAAGAATAAACCAGGAGCAGAAAAATATATAGAACATGTAGTGAAAAGCGACACAATTACGGGCGGAGCGAAAAAGAAGATGTGGGACGCAATGAACAAAAAGGAGTAAGCTATCGTTTCATTTCTTCTCTTTCTTCGAGCGGAACTCCGAATTCCGGCTTTTCTTCTTTCAGCGCGGGTTTTCCCGCTTCTGCTTCTCCTTTTTCTCCGCGCGCGAATTCAAAAAGGTTGTTTAGGCGCTTCTGCATTGCAATTTTTTCCTCCTGAGTTTTGCTTGGATTTGAGAGGAAGAACGTTTCTGAGTATCCTTGAAGAAGCTCAACTGTTTTGTAAGCATCTAATTCCATTGCTTTCTGGAACCAGCTTGCTGAATAATCTTCGTTTCCGCTCAAGTAGTAGCAGAGAGAAATGATGAATGCAATGCCTGCATCCTTTGGATTTAAGTCTAAAGCTTTTTTGAAATAGTCAACTGCTTCTATGTATCTTCCGAGCATTCCCAGGCATTCGGCTTTTTTGTAGAGTGGTTCGTAGCGCTCTGGGTTGAAAGCAATGCTTTTATCTAAGCAGAGAATTGCCTCCTCGTTCTTGCCCATTTTAGACAAACACAAACCTTTAAGCGCCCAAACTGCGCCTTCTTGAGGAACAACTTTTAGAAGCCGGTCTAAGTCAATGAGGAGCTCTTTTGCAGCAATTTCATCTCGGCAGCGCAGCTCAAAGTGCGCAATGATTTTCTTCACTTCGTCTACGGTAATCTCCTTGTCTGCCATAAGAACCAGTCTTATTTCCGCGCTAAGCTTTATTTAGCTTTCGAGGAAGATGCTCGGCTTCATGGGGAACGCAGCTTCGGCTTTCTGGAAGTGCTCCTGATGCGCGTCCTCCTCGTTGTGAACTACTACTGCGGCCTTGAATTCGTTCGAGAGGAATTCGGACGCGTCTTCGAGAACTGCGCGCTCTTCATCCTGAGTGAGTATGAGCGAAGAAAGCTCGTTCACTTTCTTTATGTACTGCAGAAGCAGCTTGCCCACTAATTTTGCGCGCGGCTTTAATTGCTCGTTCTCCATTGCGCGCTTCATCGCAGAGTCAAAGCGCTTTTCCTCAAATGCAATTTTGTAGAGCTCGCGCTTCCATGAAGACGCTGTGTAGATGAAAATTTTGCTTGCCTTTTTTCCAATCAACTTTGAAATGTTTTCAATGTCATCGCGCGTTTTCACTATGATTTCTTCCGCGCGCTCCGCGCGCTCGTCAATTGCTCCAATGTGTGCTTTCGGGAATTCCGCGAGCGAAACGAATTTTGATTCTTTCACGAACTTCTTCTTTCCGAGCTTTTCCCAGAGCTCTTCTGCAACATGCGGGATGAAAGGAGAGATCAAAAGCACCCAGTTTTCCAAATACTCGCGAAGAACTGCGCGCGAGGAGGTGCGCTTTTCATACCACTTTATGTCGTTCACAGTGTTGTAGAGAATTTCCTGCGTGAGCGTTCTCAGCTCAAGCTCTTCGAACTGCTTCTGCGCGTCGCGTATTCTTCTGTGCAGGCGCGAGCGAAGCCATTTGTCAATTGGGCGTTCGGCTTCCTTTTCTGCCGTCTTCGCGTAATCAAGAAGAGACTCCATATATTTCAAGCGCGAGGAAATTCCACCAGCGAGAGTTTCGTTGAAGTCGCTGTCCTGCGCCAAGTCCGCGCCCGAAACTACTGAGAAGCGCACGATGTCTGCTCCATATTTTTTGATTGCCTCGCGGAGCGGCAGAATGTTGCCCATGCTTTTGCTCATCTTCTTTCCATCCATGAGAACAAAGCCGTTGACTGCAATCTGCTTGGGCCAGCGTTCGCGCGGGAAAACGCCCACGTGGTTGAAGATGAAGAAAGTAAGGTGGTTTCGGATTAGGTCGCCCCCAGAATGCCTTGAATCTAGAGGATACCAGTAATCGAACTCGCGCTTCATTTCATCGAGTGCGTTCTTGTCCGCCTTAATCGCGGGGCTTTCTTTTCCAAGGAAAATGTAGTCGAACATTGCGCTCGTAGGCTCTTTTCCGAGTTTCTTTAATTTGTGTGCAATTGTGTAGAACGCCATGTAAATAGTGGAGTCTGAAAGAGCTTCAATCATCAAATTGTCTGCAAACGGAAACTTTGTTCCGAGACCGCTTGCGCGCGTGCATGCTTTCTCACGGAGCCAGTCGATGGTGTATTCGTACTCGCTCCGTGTTTTCTTTGGAATTACTTCCATGGCGATTAGGCATTCTTTTGCAAGCTCCTTCCACTGCGCGCTTCCGTAGTTTATGAACCATTGGTCTTCAACAATTTTCACAGCGGCAAGCGCTCCGCATCTGCAGAAAATCGGCCCGTTGACGATTTCGTGCATCATGAGCGCGCTGTTTTCCGCGAGCATGTCGTCGCGTATCAAGTCTTTTGCCTTGATGACGGGTTGCCCAGTATATTTTCCGATTATCATTACTCCGCCGTGCGCTTCCTTCTTGTAGATTTCGTGGGTTGCTTCTTCTGCTTTTGGGTCGTCTTGGTTTGCGATGTTCATCTTCTCGCAGATTTCCTTTGCCGGCGCGTTTCCATAGCCTTCGATTTTGATTACCTGCTTGAGCATGCTGTCTTTGAGCTTTGAGCCTAAATAATCGCGAAGCGCGAGGAAGTCGTAGGGCGCATGCGCAGGCACGCTCATGACTACTCCGCTTCCGTTCTTTGGATCTACGAAAGACGCGGGATAAAGGGGAACTTTTTCGTGAGTAAGTGGATTTTCGCATTCAGCACTTTGGAAAGTTGAGCCCGAGAGAGTTTCGAGAATTTCAACCTCAAAAGCCTGCATTCCGAGTTTTTCCGCGGCTTCCTTTGAAACATAGAAAACTTCGCTTTTGATGCGCGCCTTCACATATTCTGCTTTTGGGTTGTACCATATGTTTGTGACTCCATAGAGGGTTTCGGGCCTAAAGGTTGCGCAAACTAGAACGCCTTCCTTGAACTTGAATTTCAGAAGAACGTACTCTTCTAAGTCAGGGTCCTTGTCTCCCTGGGTGTCGTGAGCGCCGACTGCATTGTTGCACGAAGGGCACCATGGAACAGGATGCTTTCCTTTGGTTATGAGCTCCTTTTCTTTTAGTTTTTCAAACTGCCAGGTAATGAACGCGTTGAAAATTTTGTCGTAGGAATAGAACTTCCGTCTCCAGTCAATTGAGAATCCCATCTCTTTCATTCCCTGCTCAATTTCTGCGCTGAAGTAGGCAACGAGCGGCTCGGGCTTCGTGAGCTCGCGGAGCTTGCTTTCAGGAACCTTGTAGATATTCGTGAATATGTCCATAATTTCCTTGTCGCGCGCCTCGAGGCGCTTCGCCATCCCGAGAATTGGAGTACCTGTGACATGGAATCCCATTGGAAGAAGAACGTTGAAACCCGACATTCGCTTGAAGCGCGCGTAGGAGTCGGTAGTAGTATAGGTGCGCGCGTGGCCTATGTGCTGGGGCGAATTCGGGTAGGGAAACGCTGCGGTTAAGTAGAACTTCTTCTGCGCGCTCGGGTTTGACTCGAAAACCTTTTCTTTTTCCCATTTTGCCTGCCACTTTTTTTCAATTTCAAGGAATTCCATTAAAACCACCAATAAGGCAATAATCAGCTTGCACTCCAGCTTCTACTGGATTTGTACATCTAAAAACATATAAATAAATACTTCGTAAACCTTCTCTATGGCAGCGCCTGTAGTCTATTCGGGGATAACTAGTATTGAGCAGGCAGTATCCACCGCGTCCACGCAGTGGGTTGGCGAAGGCTGGGCGCCGGTTGCTTTCCTTGCGCTTCTCATCTCGTTCTTCATCGTTGCAATTGCTTACATGATTGCTGAATTCATGCGCTCGCCTGAGCTCAATGCGTGGGCGAAAAGCGAGCTTTATGAAGTGATGATTTCCGCGTTTATCGTCGGCTCTCTCTTTGGGCTTATTCTTCTCGCAAACGGAGTTGCCATGGAGTTCACGGACAATCAAGGCACGCTCTTTGGAAGCGGAAGCGTGGGGAGTAAGTTCATTGATTCGATGTCTGGAGCAACTGGCAAAGTCACTTTGCTTTACTTGCAGCTTCTTGGCTGGGACTTTACGGTGAGCATAGCATCTTCGCTCTCTACGAGCTTTATACCTCCGTTTCTGCCTCCGCTTGGGATAATTACTTTTATTTCATTCACTCCGTTCGGAGGATTGATTCCAGTTGCGCACGCGCTCTACTTCTTTTCGGATATGGTTTTCATGACGTGGTTCATTTTTGCAGCGCAGGGAGTTCTTTTAAACTTCTTCCAAGAGCACATGTTCCGTTTCTTTCTGCCGCTTGGAATCGTTCTGCGCACTTTTCCGCTCTCGCGCAAGCTTGGTTCAACGCTCATTGCGCTTGCAATTGTAACTTACGTGGTTTATCCGTTGAGCTTGGTGTTCAACAGCTATATTATTGATGTTGGAAATGCTGCAGACGTTGGAAAAATTGGAATCGTAAATCCGTTTATTGGGCAGACGCAGACTGGGTCCATTGACTTTTCAGAGATTGAGAAGATGACAAACAGTCTAGAGACGCCTGCTGTTACGCATGCACAGCTTCCTGCAAGTGTTGCTGGGGAGCAGACAACAATAAGGTGGGTGGCATTTTTACCAGGTTCAGACGGAGCGCCGGAGAAGCCTACGTATAAAATTTACAAAGACGATGTTGAAATTGCAAGCGGAGAGCTGGCGAGCAGTGGTGAACTGCTCTATCAGATAACACTTGAAGAAGGAACCCACGATTACAAGATTGAAGTAGATGGATACACAGGAACCTTTGACAAGGATGCCAATGAAGTTTACTATACCAAACTTTTGAGCCCGTTGGTAAATACAGTTCCGCTTACCGTGACTCCACCTAAAGATAAAAATGAAGAAATTAAGTACACGCTGACAGATTCGAGCAAGGAAGTTTCAAGAAGCGTTGAGTGGCTTAAAAAAGGGTGGGGCGCAACGGTTGTTGGAATAGGCGCCAGTT
>JBDROI010000117.1:0-14588 GCA_043810245.1 Microcaldota archaeon | reverse complement strand
ATAAGGAAAAGAGATTTCATGCGATACAGGCAATTCTTTTGTCGTGGGCAGGAGCAGTTCTCTTAATTACTTGCATCGGAGCAATTGCATGTGGACTTGCCGCATTATATATGGCACTTAAAACTTACACCGGAGAAAAAGTTCTGCTTCCGGTGATTGGAGAAATGGCGCAGAAGTACGCTTAAGCGCGTACTTCTTCGTTTGTAGCAGTCTCGTGAGGTGGCGGCTCGACTGTTACATACCAAACCAGCGCCTTGCTGGTTTGTTATAGTTTTTTCTTTTTCTATACTTTTTCTTTATTTTTCATCTTTCTTAATGCGTCGAGCAAACCATGCGCGTAGTTGATGCTTCCAAAAGCAGTTACGTAGTCCTTGTTTTTGAGAAAGTATTTGGTGTCTTCGCAGTAGCGGTGCGCTAAATCGAGGATGTGCGCGTTCTGCTTTGTTTCGCGCACCTCCTTGACGTGCTCGTAGAATAAGCTGATGTCGGAGTCTATGCGCTCGCTGTCTTTTTTAGTTGGATTAGAACTTTTGCGAAGTTCTAAATCGGACAAAGTTGCTGACAATTTTGTCCAGCTTTTATTTTCTTTCATGATTTCACGCGCCGTATGCACAATTTTGTGCATGAATTACGGCGTGAAGGTATATAAATAGCAGTGCAGTAAAATTAGTTCACTGGTGAGCTTATTGTGGAATTCAAATCTTATGTCTCAGAGATGCCGTGGGAAGACGAACATTTAACGCCCCCGCGCGCTTATTTGCGAGTTGTAAAAAGGTTTGGAAGAACGTTTAATTTCTGCTTAGAGTCTATTTTTGACGAGAAGTCTACGTCGTTAGCGAAGAGGTTCTCGCGTTTGTCTATAATATGCTGCGAGCCATTGCTGACTATTAAGAGCAAGGGAAAAGAATGTGAGCTTGGCGGGAAAAAAGAAATTGTTGAGGAACTGCGCGCGAAGCTGAAGGGCAAGTTTAAGATGAGGGGAGAGCGTTTTGTGCTTGGCGCAAACGAAGACCCGCTTTATTTCCTGAAAACGATTATTGGAGAAATTCACGCGGAAACTGGTGTGAGCAGATTTTCATTCGGACCCATTGGCTATGCTTCTTATGATATGGTGAGATTTTTTGAGAAAATTCCAGATGTTGCGCCGGACAAATTAGGGGTTCCGGAAATGTACTTTGTGCTTCATAGAAACGCCGTGATTTTTGACCACTCCTCAAAGCGCCTGCATTTTGTAACGCATGTGATTAATGGAGAAAAGAGCGGGCTTGATGAGTTGATGGAAGCTGTAGTAAAAGGAGAGGAAGAGAAGCTGGAAAACAAAAAAGTAAGCGAAGAAGTGGAAAGCAATACTAATGAAAGCGAGTTTGGGGAGATGATTGAGAAAGCGCGCGAGTATATCCGCGCGGGCGATGTTTTTCAGGTTGTCCTTTCGCGAAGAATTCGAGTGAAAACTGGCAGAGACCCCATTTCAATTTACTTTAGTTTGCGCGAGGTGAATCCTTCGCCATATATGTTCTATTTAGACTATGGAGAGTTCCAGTTGTTTGGCGCGAGCCCAGAAGTGCAAGCACGTGTTGAAGGAAGCAAGATTGAAATGAGGCCGATTGCAGGAACTCGCGGGCGCGGAAAAACTGAAGAGGAGGAGCGCGAGATTTCCAAGGAACTTCTTGAGGATGAGAAAGAGAGAGCAGAGCATACTATGCTTGTCGACTTGTGCAGAAACGACGTTGGAAGAGTTGCGAAGTTTGGGAGCGTACGCGTTCCCGAGCTGTTCTTAATTGAGAAGTATTCGCATGTTCAGCATATTGTTTCTCATGTTATTGGAACGCTTGCTGAAGGAAAAGATTCGTTTGATGCATTCCGTGCAACATTCCCAGCAGGAACTGTAAGCGGGGCGCCAAAGGTGCGCGCAATGGAGATTATTGAAGAGCTTGAGAAGGAGAAGCGCGGGCCTTACGCCGGCGTTGTTGGGTATTTTGACTTGAAGGGAAATATGGATGTTTGCATAACGATAAGAAGCATAATTATGAAGGGAAGTGATGCATATGTGCAAGTTGGTGCAGGCATTGTTCTTGACTCTTCGCCAAAAGGAGAATGGATTGAAACTAATAGAAAGGCGAACGGGAGCATAAAGGCGATTTTAGGGAAGGAGCTTGAGATGGCGAACCTAGAAAAGCGTAAACTATAAATATACGATTGTATAGTAATGATATACATGCTGGAAAAATTGATTAAGTCAAAAACAACAGTCGGAATCCTTGGAATTTTGCTGTTTGGAAGCGGGCTTCACATCCGCGAACTGGCGCGCAGAATAGACGCCAGCCCCATTTATGTGAAGAAGGAGCTTGAAACGCTTGGACAGCTTGGACTTGTGAAGAGCAGAAGCGTCGGGAATTTGAGAGTTTGGGAAAGAAATGAAGAATCACCAGTGTATAAGGAACTGCGCGGATTGTTTCTGAAAACAGAGATGGTTGGCGAAGAAATTGGGAAGTACTTTGAAGGAAGCGATGTGAAGTATGCGTTTATTTACGGAAGCTTTGCAAAAGGAAGCGAAAAAGAGCACAGCGATGTTGATTTGTTTGTTGTAGGCAAGGTGGATGAAAAAGAGTTTGTAGAAAGCTTGTCAAGAAGTGAAAAAAAACTTGGAAGAGAGATAAATTACCTTCTTTGGGAAGAAGCAGAATTTGAAGAGAAAGCAAGAGAAGGAAATTATTTGCTGATGACAATTGTGAAGAACCAGATTATTTGGCTGAAGGGAGATGAAGATGAGTTTAGAAAAGCTGTTAGAAGAAGGAGTTATAGAGGCAATTGAGCCCACGCGCGAGCTGGTTGAAAATGCGCTGAGCGCGGCGGAAAAGGATTTGGCTACGGCTAGAACTGTGCTTGAAACAGATAATTTTGATTGGACGCTGGCAATTGCCTACAATGCAATGCTTCAGGCAGGAAGGGCGCTGGTATTCAGCGAAGGGTATCGAGCAACGGGAGTTGAAGCACATAAAACGGTCGTCCGATTCTGCGCTGAAAAACTGGTGCGCGAAAGTGGTTTCTTGGTTAAGCTATTTGACAAAATGAGAGTTAGGAGGCATCGCGTCATTTATGAGGAGCGCGGAACAGTAAGCAAAAGCGAAGCCGAAGACGCAGTGCGAAAAGCAGAGGAGTTTGTTGGAGTTGTTAAAGAGAAATTGAAGGCGAGGCTATGAGCGCAAAGAAAAAAATATTTGTTGTTGACGCGTACGACAGCTTCGTGTACATGCTTTACCAGTATCTTGGCGAGCTGGGCGCAGAGCTCAAGGTTGCAAGAAGCAATGAGTGCAGTGTTGAAATGATACGCGCATATGCTCCAGACTATATTCTGCTTTCCCCAGGCCCGGGGACTCCTGAGAACTCAGGTTTTGTTCCGCTTCTGCGCGAGATTAAGGATGTTCCTACGTTCGGAGTTTGCTTGGGCTTGCAGGCAATGGCAGTTGCTTACGGAGGAAAGGTTGGGCGAGCAAAGAATGTTATGCATGGAAAAATAAGTACAATTAAGCACGACGGAAAGACGATTTTCAAAGGGATAAAGAGCCCGTTTACTGCTACGAGATACCACTCATTGATTGTTGAGGAGGTTCCGAGCGAGTTTGAAGTGAGTGCGCGCTCCAAGGAAGACGGCTATGTTATGGCAATGAGGCATAAGAAGCTGGCAATTGAGGGAGTTCAATTTCATCCAGAGTCTATACTCACGCACGATGGAAAGAAGATCCTAAAGAACTTTTTGGAAGAGTATAAATAGATATAAACGTGATTGGAGCAAATTCTAGCGATGAAAGAAGCGCGCGAGCGAAGCTTTGTGTTTGGAATTTTTGTCTTGTTCTGCCTTGCTAGCGTTGTTTATGCAACGGTTGCGTCTTACAATGCGGGAGACTACTATCTGCTCTGGGGACATCTTGTTGGAGGAGCACTGAGCGATACGTATTCTGTTGGAAGCGGAACGCTTGATTTTGACGAGCGCGCAAATATGAGCAACTCCATCAATGACTCGAGTTTTGAGACGATAGCGAGCATAAACGGAGCTACGGTTCCGTGGGCGAGCATGCTGATTACGCAGGCAAACGTGCAGAGGAATATTTCGTATGTGAGGAATTCTTCTTTTTCTGGGAATGAAAGTATAGAGTTTACTTGGTATAGCGGGAACACTACGCACCCTTGGTATAAGAGGTACCAGTTTGGGCAGGCTGCTGGAAACTCGTATGCTGCGTGGTATGCACCATGGAATGACGCAGGAGCAACGGTTATGACAAAAGTAGCTGGCACGTTTAGTACGGATATAATTCAGGATAACAGCACGTTCTATAAGAAGATTCCTGTGATTACTGGAGCAGGGCAGGCGTATTTTAAAGGATCTCTTTATTATGACAGATACTACAATTTCAGCGCCAAAAATATAGGAAAAGCAAATATGACGGCCTGCCTTTTGGAAGTCGGGTTTACTGACCAGGGCGGAACGCATAGAGACCTTATTTACTTCTTCAATGTGACTAATGCGCCGTATGTATTGCAAAATCCAAATAGAAAGTGGATTAGAATCGTTGAAATGGAGGGCACGCCTGATTCAACGTGGTTCAATGGAATTGTGCCAAGAGATGTGTATTCAGATATAACGAGTGCAAGCCAGTTTGGAGGGAATGTAACGAGTTTTAGTGTGGATTATGTGGGGCTTATAACATACCAAGATGCAAACAGTCCAAGTAACGGAGCGGGGGCGTATGAACAGCTCCGCTGTATTGCTGGAAATTTGACTCTAAGCTACGCAAAAAGCATTTATGGAGTGGTTTTGGATACTGCAGATGTGCCAAGCGGAGGGGGAAGCAAGGCGCTCAAGATGTATTTGGCTTCAAATAAAGGAATGCCTTTTGAATTTCAAGCTGTTTTTAGCGCAGGGAGCTCGCGCTATTTGATTTCACAGCAGAACGTAAGTTTTGGGGGAATCACCGAAGCAGACGATCCTCAAGTCTCGTGGAATTGGAAGTACACTGGACTCGAGCACGCAGCTAATGCGAGCTGGATTGGAATGATGGCGCGCGTGAACTTTACGAGCGGGGGAAGCACGAGCTATTTGAACTATTATCATACGATAAGCGGAACGTCTCCAGGGGATGCTGGAAATGAATACTACATAAACGTTTCATCTGCAGGAGACCCGAATAATGCGTGGGTGGTTGTTGGAAGAAATTTGACGAGCGATTTGGCTGGGAAAGGAATTACGACGTTTAGAGCGAGCTCAATTGGTGCGTATGTTGTGATTAACGTAAGCAGTTCGTATTACAGCCCTTATGACCCAGGAGTTAACGTCTCTTTTGATTTGTGGAATATGAATAGAAGCGTGTTCCGCGTTGAAACTCAGCACAACTCAACAGCTACAAGCGATATTGGGGATGTAACGATAAACAGCGTTAACGCGACCGTAATTTTCAACTCAACGTACGCTGGAACGTATCAGCTGATGATGTACAATTGGGTGACAAGCACTTGGACAAGCTGCGGAGCTGCGGCTGCTGTAACTGCAAATGTTTGGACTACGCTTGCATGCACGATATCGAGCAGTGCCTCAAGCTATCGCTCAACAGATGCAAACAAATACGTGAAAATTACGCTCAATGAAACTACTGCGCATAGTACAAAAGGAGCAGCAAAAATTGACTACCTGCAGTTCTTCATAGATTATACAGGAGGAGCAACGCCTGCTGCGCTCAAGATTGCGGATTTTAGAGTTTATGAAAGCAGTGATATGAGCAATATTGGAGCAGGAACGCTGAGGTGCAATTTGACGAGCAGTTATGGAAGCAGTGTTGCCAGTGGAGAGTGCGCAAGCTCGCTTCTTGCGAATACCGTGCACAGAGGAGAGATTCAAATTTGCAATGACGTAAATGGAGGAAGCGCGGCAACAGTTACTGCTGTGAGACATAATGTGCTTCAGAAGTCGTATATTGGCTCGCTGACTGCGAATGATTGTGGAAATGGAGATACTACAATAAGTGCGCTCAACTGCGACTGGAACTCAAGCGCAAGCAATGCTGTGTATGTTGAGGGAGGAGGCGTGTCGATAAGCTCGGGCGCCTCGCGCTCAGCAAGTTCATGCCAGTGGTTTGTTTATAGGTTTACCACCGGAACTCCTGGGACCGCGGAAAAAAGCCAGAGCAATGCAGATACTACTGGCGCGAGCTCGGGTTCAAACCCAACAAGCGGAACGATGAATATTACTGTGCTTGCGAATGTGGAGATTTCTATTCCTCAAGCTACGTCGAATTTTGGAAGCGTGAGTGTTGGAGCAAGCGATGATACTACAGATGACTCACCGAGCGCAATGATAGTGAGAAACGACGGCTCGGTTGCTGTAGATATTACTGTGAATGCGAGCAGTTTGTTTGTTCAGGCAGTTAATCCAGCTTCAAACTACCAGTACAAAGTAAGCAATAGCGAAGCTGGCTCAATAGGAAATTTGGGAGGCTCTGCAACTGCGTGGACGAATGTGCCAGCGAGCGGCTCTCCTGCGCTCGCGATTGCAGCGCTTGGCTACACGGATACTGCGGATGAGGCGCGCGTTGACTTGAAGATAGTTGTTCCGAGCGATGAAACGCCGGGTTCAAAAAGCTCTACGATAACGTTTACTGCGAGTCAGTCTTAATTTTGCCTAATTTGAAGAGAGCAAAGCTAAACTCCAAGAATGGAGGCTTCTACAACTGCGCCTAAAAGAAGAAGAACTACTGAAAGAAGAATGAGGAGCGCAATGTCTTTGAGCATTGTTTTGAAAATCGGAGATTTGTAGAACTGGCGCTCGACTGCTATTGATGAAACCCCGCCTCCTATGCTTGCAAGGAAGAACGCGAGGAATTCGAGGGAGCCGTGGAAAATTGTGCGCTTTGCACCGCTGAGCAAGCCTATGAAAAAGCCGGCGGGAAATGCGAGAAGCCCGAGATAAGCGAACTTGAGCGCATAGTAGCGTATTGGGGCTTCGAGAAGTATTCCAATTATGGATGCATTCCACACGAGCAGGAAGATTGCACCTATGCTGTAGATGAAGGAGAAGAAGAGCATAAGCAGAAGCACTTGGACGTTGTTGGTAAAGATAGTGTTGATTACGAGCTCCTTGCTCATTATCACCGCAGAGGCATTGGAAGTTATTGAAGAAAGACGTTGAAATTCAGTGCGCTGGTAGGAGAAAAGAGAGGTTGAAACTTCTTGCGGGAGAACAGAAGCCCAGAAAGCAAATGAAAGAATTACGCTCAGGAAAAAGACGAAATAGACTTTTAGAACGTGCTCGTAGGTGTGTATTCTTTCGCGCGCGTTTGCATGCTGTTCATAGGTAATTTCTTCTTCGGAGGCGAGCTTGTAGAAAAATGGAATGGAGGGAAGAACAGTTAGGCATACTATGAACAAGCCGGCGCCTTGAGGATAGAAACGCGCTGTTAGAATTACGGCAATGGAAACAAATAAGTAGGCAAAGAGAAAGATGAGAAGATAGCTGTCCTTCAGCTTCTTGAATGGAACCAAGCGTTCGAGAACCATAATCAACCTTGTTTAGTATTTTCAATCCTATTCGCGCGTGTAGATATAAATTGTTACTGTGCCGCTGTAGTTTCCAAGCTCTGCGTTTTGTGGCGCAGTTGCAGTTATGCTTACGTTTCTTAATGCATTTGCCTGAAGCTCAAATTCATTCTCGCTGAATGTTATCCAGTTCGCGAGCTCGCCGTCTGAAGTTAGGCGCACGTAAACAGATGTGTTGAGAGGGTTTTGAACTGCAATTTTGCGAGTGCTTGAACCTCCGGGTAGAGTACGCCCGAAGTAGAGTGCGTCGGTTCCTATGTTGAAGCCCACTACGCTGGAAACTTCCAAGTAGGCTGAAAAGGATTTGGTTTCAAGAATGCGCTCTTTAGGAAGAAAAATATAGATTGCACTGAAAAGAAAGACTGCAAAGAGGATTAAGAGTACAACGGATTTTATGTTCAAGCTTACACCTTTTTAGCCGCATCTTCTTCAAGCTTGGAAGTTTCTGGGAGATGAGGAGATTCAGGCTTTGCATCGGCTCCTTTCTTCTTTTCTCGCAGGAAGTAGAAGAGAGCTGCTAGAACTGCAAGTGCGCCAAGCGCGTAAATATAGGGGAATTCTTCTGCTTCTTCGGTTGGAGTGGATGTGTTTGTTTGCGGAACTGCTCCTTGAGCGCCCAGGGTTGCAGTAGCAGTTGCGGTTTCTGTTTTGTTTGTGTAGTGGAGAACTGCGGTGAGTGAGTATGTTCCTTCGTTGAGAGTTGTTGATTCCCAATATCCTTTTATGGTTGCTTTGCTCCAAGGAGAAATTGAAGTTTTGTCTGTTGAAAAAGAACCTACGACTTCTCCGTTTGAGGAGCGGGCGGTTATTTCTGCGTAAACATCTTTTATTTCTTCTGCCCAGAAGCTTTCGATGTCAATGGAAACGACATTGATTTGACGCGCTGTTCCGGTGAAATCCTTGAAAGAACGTATTTTAATCAGAATGTCGCCTGCTTTGAACTCGGTTTGTGTGGTTGCGGTTTTGCCTCCGTAAATAAGCTCCGCAACTGCAGTGTAAACGCCGGCTGTGGGTATGGGAGTTCCGGTTGCACTGAATTTGACTTCGGTTGCCGGCGGAATTTCTTTCGCTCCTGCATCTATTTCTTCAAGAAGATTTCCGCTGGCATCGAGAATCTTTATTTTTGCGCGTGCATTTGAAATTGGATTGCTTCCTCTTCCAACTGCAGTAATTGTGAGGGAAAGAGGATCGTTGATTTTTACGTTCGGAGCATCCAAACCTATGTCAACATATTCTCCAGGATAAGGAACGCGCACCCAGACCTGCATTTGTGAGGCGGCAACTGCGCTCACCTGTGCGCCGCTTCCAGAAGAGCCGACTGCGAGCTCCTTGACTGTTACGCGCGTGTCATGAACGCCGGGGGGAGTTAAATTTAGGGGCATATAAAGAGTAAAATTGGTGTAGCCTATGCTGTTCCCAGGAATGGTTGCGTGCGTATCGCTCAAAACAAAGTATTGGGCCATATCCCCTTCAACTGAGACTTCAACATCAATTGGATCGGGATTGCGGTTTATTAGATAAAATTCATATGTGTTGTTTGAGCCAGCTTCGTAGTCGATTTCAAGGCGAGGAGTTATGCCCAGGGCATAAACTTCAGTAACAAGAAGCAGGAGAGAAAGAAATGTAAATGCTAATCCTCGCGCTCGCATGGATTAAGATTGAAAAAAAGAATTAATTAAGGTATCGCAGGCTTTCTTCTCGCTATGCCTGCGATGCAGTAAACTGCACTGAAGAACTTTTTGAGCCAGAAGGTTCGTCGCTTGGAATTGTTAGGTTGATGAATATTTTGAAGGAGTCGTTGGTGTTGGCGGATGCCAAATGAGCAATGAATTGCGTTGGAGTTGCGGGCATTTGGTTTTCGTATGTGTTGTTTACCCACGGTTCGCTTGGTGAGCAAAATTCCCCAAGAATCATGCGGTATTGGTAGTTGGCACATGGAAGAGAAGTGCAGGTTGTTGCTGAAGTGAATGGCTTTGTTGCATTTATAGTTACGTTGATTGCAACTGAGCCGTCGTTTTCGACCACGAACCAGTTTGGAGTTCCAGTTGTGTTTGAATCGTAAGAGGCCCCTACGCTTACGTCTCCAAAAGCAATGTCGTTGTCAGTAACTGAAATGGAAGCTTCAGAAAGAACTGTTGCTGTAGCAGTTCCTGTTCCAGTTGTTGAAAGAGCGCCAGTAATTCCTTCGCTGGGCTGCATGAGAATTACATAAAAGCCGAGAACTGAAACTAAAACTACGAGTAAAGCCATTGCCAAAATCATGCGCGCGGTTGTTTCTTCTTCAACTCCCATATTTTCACCCTTTTATTTGTTTCCTGTGCTGTTGTTCACGACGTTGAACGTCACTTCGCCTGTTGCGGTTTGTGTTGCGTTTCCAACGCCTTGCGTCTCATTCGGGAATGCATCCCCAGACTGCTGCACGAGGTAAACACCTGCGAGGGTTACCAAGAGTAGCACAACAACAAATGCAATGATTATCTTCGTATCAACTGCCACTGCATCACCCTTTATTATGCTCTTTTCTTGTATTTAAACCTATGGATTTTAGCGCATCCCGCGGCGCTTCAGTAGGTCTGTTATGTATTTTACATCAAGTATTATAAAGATTATGAGGAGAGCAACGATAATATAGCGAGTGTAGTCTGGAGCTCCTTTTTCTTCGGCAGACGTCGGAGTTTCTGCACCCATTATTAGAGTTGCCTGCTCGCGCGCTTTCGTAGCAAAGCGCTTTGCAGAGGAATAGTCTCCGTAGGAGAATGCTTGCCCAGCTTCTACGAGAGTCTGCTCTGCGCTGATTGTGCTTATGCCTGCGATTTTTGCGTCGGCAATTGCATTGTAGGCAGAGCTTATCTCGGCAGCTGCCTCGCTCTTTTCCTGCTCGAGCTGCTTGGTGTTCACACACTCGTGAAGATGGCAAGATTCTTCGCTTGCGCAGTCTTTGTTGAAGCAGCAGGAGTAAAGAATGCAGGTGTGGTTTGAAATGTAGCCGCAGGCGCAGGAAACTTTCTCGCATTTGTTGTTAGAGCATTGTTTGCCTTGGGCGCATTCTAAATCAGAGTTGCATTCAATTTGCGGAGACGGTTCAACGCCGCCAGTTGCATTTGCAGTTAAAATGCACTTGGAGTTTGTGCAGTTGCTTGAACAACATTCGGAATTAGATATGCAGGTTTCGTTCTGCGCTCTGCATGAAACGCATGTTTCCATGAAGGAACATAAACCTGAGCAGCATTCTTTGTCGCTTGAGCAGAACTCGCTTGCTGAAGTGCATGTGGGCCCAGGCGGAATTGTTGGGGGCGGCGCAGCACAGTCGAGAACTTTAAATTGATAGGTTGCAGTCGGGTAGCCTGCGTAGAAAGCAGAAACTTCGTAAACTCCTGCGCGCGTTGGAATAAAGGAAAGCGAACCTGTTTCTGCGACTCCGTCAAAAACAGACTGCCATACCCAGCTTTGGTAGAGGATGCGCACGTGCGCGTTTGAAACTGAATTGCCGCGGTTGTCCATTATTGAAATTGATGCAAATTCTTTGGCGCATTGAGCAGAAATTGCGAGAGAAAGGGAAGGCTGTTCGGGTTCTGGAACTGGATACTGACGCCCTCCGCCTGGAGGCGATGGCGCCGCACTTACGTTGAAGAGAACGGAAGCACGCTCAGTGTTTTGTGCGCTGTCGACTGCGAGCGCACTGCAGTTCCAAACTCCTGCCTGGTTTGGGAGGAAGTACGCGGAAAACCATTCGTTTCCTGAGCGCGTTGAGGCATTTCCCAAATCAATAGTTGAAGAGTCTGGTTTTATGAGTGTGAAGGAAACTGAAGAGAGATTGGGTGCTCCGTCAGATGTGGAAACTGTTGCCTTGCAGCGCGTCTGCTGTTCGTAGTTTGGAGAAGGAGGTTGCACGGAGAGAGAAGTAAAAGAGAGGTTGCCTTCCCCGACTACGTTGAAAGATATGTCTGCGTATTCTGAGTATTCTGCGTTGAGAAAATGATGCGGGGAAGGAATGGAAATTTGGAAGTTTGTTGAAATGCATCCAAGCAAAAGTAGGAGAGATGAGAATAGGAAAATGCGAAGGAAATTGTTGTGATTCATTGGCTTAACACCTTCACCCTAATCTTCTCCAGATTCCGTTCATGTACTCCCAAAGCGAGCGCGTGGTAGACTCGTAGAGAACTCCATATTTGTCCGCGATCTCGCGCGGGCGGTCGATTTCAATGCGCGTTTTGTTGCGCATCCAGGAAATATGTTTGAATGGATTTGGCTCTATGATTGGCGTGCGCGCGAGCTCAAGCTTGCGCTTTTCGCACCAGTCTTTTACGAGTGTTATCTCCTCTTCTTTGGTTGCCAAAGTTTCACCGTTTGTCATTGTGAAAGCACCACACAAACCGCGGGCTTCAGCCCGCGGACGAGTGCTTTCACAAAGTTTTGCAACGAGCTGGCGACGAAACCCCGCACGTTAGTGCGGGGAGGAGCCCTCGTTGCAAATCATTTGTTTTTTAATTTTTATTTTTACTTGGTTGCGATGAAAACCACATCTCCGTCTGCGAGCTTGTGGTCTAGGCCGACTTTCTGGCCGTCGAATTTTGCCGAAGGTCCCCAGATGAGCGCGTACTTGAAATTCTTGCGCATGTCTCTGTGCAATCTATTGCACACATCTGAAACCGCGGTTCCTTTCCGAATTATGAGCGGCTCCTTTAAATCTGCTTCGCTGAACCGAGGTTTTGTGTAAATACGGATGAATTCGAGATTGTTGTAGATTGCGTCTTTGACTGCTTCTATGTTCAAATTGCTGTCAGCGGAAATGGGAATGAATGAACCAATCTTTTCCTTGAGTGCATTAAGATATTTTTTGTCAACCAAGTCAACTTTATTCAGAACAACGAGCGAAGGAGAATAGATGCGGTTGCCTGCAAGAAAATCAATGAGCTCATCAACTGTCGCGTCTTGCCTAAAAAGAATTTCGCCGTTGTGAATTCCGTAGACTCCAAGAAGCTCCTGAACCATTTTTTCAGTTAAGTGAGTGAGCTTGACTGTTGAGTTTATTGTTAAACCGCCGCGCGAGCGCTTCATGAGAGTTATGTCGGGCGGGTGCTTGTCCAAGCGAACGCCTATTCCCTCGAGCTCGTGCTTGATTAAGTCCAACTGGTAGGGCTGAAAAACGTCGAGAACTATCAGCACTAAATCAGCACTGCGAGCTACTGCGAGAACTTCTTTTCCTCGCCCGCGGCCTTCTGCTGCTCCGCAGATGATTCCTGGCAAGTCGAGAATCTGAATTTTGGCGCCCTTGTACTCGAGAATGCCGGGGATGATGGTAACAGTGGTGAAGTCATACGCTGCAGTTTTGGAGCGAGCGTGCGTGATTTTTGTCAGAAGAGTGGATTTGCCGACTGAGGGCAAGCCGATGATTGCAACTGTTGAATCCCCGCTCTTTCGTACGTCAAAGCCGGCTTTGCTCCCGCCTTTTGAAGCAGCTACTTCTACCTCGCGCTTGTAGCGAACTAGGCGCGCCTTGAGAAGGCCGATGTGGTATTCTGTTCCTTTGTGCTTCTGGGTAGTTTTGAGTTCTTCCTCAATGCGCCCGATTTTATCCTGAATCCCCATTTTGAAACCTCGCGGTTTATATATGGAAAAGGATATAATTTAAGGTGTTGTAGGGTTTTATGTGGTGAATCTATGGCAGATAGCGGGTGTGCAAAACTAACTCAGAAGAATAACGAGGGAAACACTGCGGCTAAAGTTAATTGGGTTAGATTTAGGTTCATGAACCCCAAGGAAGAAGGAATAAGAGATGCAAAGGTGCTTGTTGCGGATAAATTTTTGTGGATTTACGGCGGATTGAAGAAGTGGGATAGAGAGATTAATGAAAAGGAGCGGGAAGCTATTTCTGCTGCGCTTGTTAAGTTTGAGGGGCTTGTTAGTGTGTTTAGATTCTCGCGGGTTTATGGAGATATTTCTGCGATAATAAGCGCGGGGGGAAATCGCGGATTTGAAGCAGAGGATGCTGACGCGCGGGAATTTGAATGGGTATTTTAAGAAAATGACGAAGAACGCTGAACTTCCGTTGTTGGAGGGAAGCAAGGATGAAAAATTCTTGTTTGAAACACTCATGGAGGAAGGAAAGTATTTTGGAGTCGGTTCTGAAGGCTGGGCGCGGACATTTGCAAAGTTTTTGGAGAAGAGAGAAGTTGCTGAAGGAGTTGTTTCGCGTGCAGCGCGAGAAATTAGAAGAGGGGAAACGTTTAAGTATAGTTTATGGAGAGCAATTGAAATGGAGATTCGCGGGTTTGTAAGCATGACTGATCGAATGATTGAAGCAGAGAGTGCGAGAAAACAGGAAAAAGTAGAAAGCGGAAAGGATGAAGAGATTAAATTTATTCCATTGAATTGAATAGAACGGCTACTTCTTTTTTAGTTTTGAGTCTTTAACTCCTTTTACGGCTTCTGCTTCTTCTTCAACTTCTGCTGGCTGTGTTGGGGCAGATGCCGCATTGGCTGATTCTTCTTTAAGAATATCCTTGAAGCGCTTCTGCCACTCTGGCTCAACTTCGCCGTAGTCGATGCTTCCGCTTTCTTTTTCCTTTTCTTTTAGAAGTTTGTTTGCTGCTGAATTGCATTTGAGAACAAAGTCAATTTCGAGCAGCGAGTGATTGTTTGTTTCGCGCGAAGCTTTTAGAATTGATGAATAGATTTTTCCCTTGAAGAATGCTTGCAGAACATAATCTTCTGGAGAAATTCCAGTTTCGTCCGAGCGGCGCTTGAGAGCTGGAGGTATGAAGTTGAATGCAATTTTTTTCTGCAAACTCTCAACTGAAAGCTTGCTCAAATCCCAGCTCGCCGCTTCTGGGTTTTTGAGGAACAAACAATTGAGCTTGCAGTCTGCCATTTTTGCTCCCGCGCGCTCGAACTTGAAGATTTCCGCAAAGTCGCGCTCAGTTGGATTTGATTCGTACTGCTCTCCAAGTATGCGGTAGACTCTGCCTTTTCTGCCGAAGCGCAGTTTTTTCAGGAATGAGTAG
>JBDROI010000116.1:0-3921 GCA_043810245.1 Microcaldota archaeon | reverse complement strand
TTTCCTTCACCATCTTTTCCAGGCGCGTTTTTATTCATCTTCATTTTCTCACCTTTTTCAGCATCGGCTTTACAAACTCAATTCTTGTAAATGCTCTTTCTATGCCCAACCGTAAGTATACGAATATTTTTTTGTGGAATTGAAATGCGTGCAATTACGCGGTAATCGCCAACACGCAGCTTCCACCCCTCACACCCGGTTAACCGCTTAAAAAATCGAAGAGGATTGCATGAAGCGTCCTCGATCTTTTTTAATATCCGTTTAGCCTCTTCCTTATCCAAATGATACAGCTGCCGATAAGCCTCTTCGGACCATTCAACATTAAACGGCACGCTATACACCCAGTTTTTTCTTAAGCTCTGCGTGCGATATTATTCTCCCTTTTTTCAAATCCTCATGCGCGCGCATCCAGCTTGCCTTAAACTCTTCTGTATACTCTCCTTCGTCATCTCCAGACGGCACCAAATCAAGAAGCTTGTTTATTACTTCGTCATAAGTTTCGCGCGCATATTCGCGCATTGCGGCAAGCTTCTGAAGCGTTTCGCCGCTTACGCGTATTGTCGTATGGCTCATAATATCACCTAAACTATACCCAATTATATACACATATATTCGTATATACTAAGCTATATAACCCTATGTATTTTTGGAGAATTAACGAGAGCAGTTACCTTTTTTCAATATTTGCTTCCTTCAGCAGCAGTCCTTCTATTTCTTTTTCCGCCTTATTCTCGGCAATCATTCTGAGCGCTGCGTTAAGCGCGAGCCCAATTCCCGCGCTCGTTATTGCTATGCTTTTCACATCCCTTCCATCATACTTTACGAGCATCATCCAGCTAAGCGCAGTAATAATTCCAACTGCAATTCCTTTGCTTCCCGCACTTTTCTTCTGCTCTTTGCTCGCGCCCACATAGTCTTCAACAATTTCCTTCACGCGCCCCGCGTATTTTGCGTCAACTTTTTCAATTTCCTTCCCGTTTTTTTCTTCTCTTTCCGTTTTCCACGCTTCAAAAACTTTCTCAACTTTCGCGAGCATTTCGTTTGCTTTCTCCTCCGATAAGTCCGACGCTTCGGACTTATGGACCAATTGGGCACTTCGCCCAATTCGGTCGCTTCCAGCGTGCTTCTTCAGCAGTTCAAGCAAATATTCACGGCTACTCTGTTGTGCTTTTGGAGTTGCATCTTCTTTGCTTTTCGCTCTTTCACCAGCTCCTGCTTTCACCGGAGCGAAAAACAGAATGAGCGAAAGAAGAGCGCTCGCGAACTTGAACGTAAAACCGAAATTCTTCTCAACCAGCAAATAGCGCTCGCTTGTTTTTCTAGGAAACTCGCGCGCCTTCTGCTCTCCACTTTGAGAAACAATTTGCCGGCTCTTCATAACACTCGCTTAAGTTTTACGCCAGCAGGGGATATAAGATTATTCCTGCGCTTAATACAATGTATGAACTTCTCTTCCCTAGCCTTTCTCTCGCGAACTCCAGGAATACGAGGAAAGCTCAAGCAAACACCCGAGGATTTCCTAGTTGAGGAAATAGCCCCATGGGGCGAAGTTTTAGAGATTGGGAAGCAGATTTCGCGCGAAAGCGCAAGCGAAGAGAACGGAGAGTTCCTTCATTTCGTTCTTCAAAAGAAAAACTGGAATACTGCGCAAGCAATGGGCGCAGTTGCGCGCGCCGCGCACGCTTCTCCAAAGCGCTTCAACTACGCGGGCACAAAAGACAGGAATGCAATCACTACCCAGCGCGCGAGCGCGTTCGCACTTGAAAAACTCGACATAAGCGTGAAAGACATCCAGATTCTAGGGCAGTGGCGCGCGAAAGAAAAAGTTAGGCTTGGAGATCTGCTTGGCAACAGATTCACAATTACTCTTCGCGGAGTTTGTTCCGATGCAGAGGCGCGCGTTGAGAAAATCGCAGGCGAGCTTCAAGGAGTTTTCCCCAACTACTTTGGCGAACAGCGCTTCGGCTCCATCAGACGCAACACGCACCTAGTTGGAAAAGAAATGGTGCGCGGAGACTTCAAGAGCGCAGTTCTGAATTACTTAACTTATGTTGATGAAAATGAAGAGGAAAGCGCGAAAATCGCTCGCAAAAACTTAGCTGAAACTCTTGACTACGCGCGTGCGTTAAACGAATTTCCACAGCACCTAAAATACGAGCGAACAATGCTCATGCGCTTGGCAAAAGAGCCCAAGGATTTCGTAAACGCAATGCGCCTTCTTCCGCGCGGAATTTCTCTGCTCTTCATCCACGCCTATCAGTCGGCGCTCTTCAACGAGCTTTTGAGCGAGCGCGTGCGCGAAGGAAGCCTAAACGAACTGGGCGAAGGCGAGCACTTCTGCGCGCTCAGCAGCTACGGATTTCCAGAAGCAGAAATTAAAGGAGAAAGCAAATTTCTGGCAATGCGCCTGATCGGCTACGATACAAAGCTCAACGAACGCGAGCGCGCGCTTCTTGAGCGCGAGTGCATCTTAACTGAAAACTTCAAAATCCGCTCCTTCCCCGAGTTAGGTTCAAAAGGGAGCTGGAAATGCGCGCTTGCTCCGCTGAAGAATTTTGTTTCTGAGGCTCACGAGGAAAGCATGCTCTTCAAGTTCGAGCTTCCTTCGGGCTCCTATGCAACAATGGCTTTGCGAGAGTTTATTGAAGTAAATAAGAAGACGGACCCTTAACATTTGGAACATTTCCAAGAAAGTTCAAATCCATATCAAACACTGCCTTCTCTTTCCATTCTTTGCATTCTAAAACGAGAAACTCTCTTCCAAACTCCCCCATTCTAACGATTTTCAGCTTGGGTTTTTTCACTTCCCCAGTGCGCGCAACAACTTCTTCTAAACCAACAATTCTCCATTTCTCGCCAACCCACGCATAAATTGAGGAAAAATTATCTGCTATGAAAAAGAACCCGTTGTTTCTGAGCAGAGTATTTGGGTGCCCAAATCCTTTGTCGCTTGCTCTCATCTCTATTCTCCCGAACTTCTCAATAACTCCCTTCTCAAACACAAACACGAGCGCGTAGTTGTCCTCAAGCTTCTCGCTAATGCACACACTTCTGCCTTCCCAATTCTCCCAAAACCAGTAGCCAATTTTTTGCGCTTTTAATTTCTCATCAATTCCATTAACCCAGTTTGCGTATTCATTCTTCAAATTCTCGGCAGAAAGCATTACGCTTCCCTTAGGAATCTGCGCGAATGTGCGCTCGTAAAATGTCTGCTTGTTAACGCTCGCACAGCCAAAGTTCAGAAACGCGAAAAAAAGAACAAACGCACTTACTGCGAATTTAGGAACCCGAATTATCGGCTCGTGCTTGGGAGCGCGGAAAAACAAACTACTGCGTGCAGTTTTATCTAATCCTCCGGCATGCACACTGCCCTCTCTTCCTTTCATCTTCTGCATGCACAAATTTATGGCGTGCTCTCCTATTTAACTTTGCTTCCCCTCGGAAAAAGATATTAAAACAAATACGCGCATACTAACTCCATATGTTCCTGAATTCCATCGTTGAGTATGTTATTGCCTTCATGACTCTTTACTCCTGCATTTTCTTCATACTTCTTTTTCTCCAAAAGCGCAAGGAACTGGAAGAGGAAGCAGGAAGTGCGTATTGGCGTCCAACTATTTCAGTCATCATACCTGCATACAACGAAGAAAAAACAATAGCACGAACAATCAATTCAGTTCTCAGTTCACTATACCCGCTGGAGAAGCTCGAAATAATTGTAATTAACGACGGCTCAAAAGACAAAACTCTTGAAGTTATCAAGCCCTACGCAGCAAAAGGCGTGCGCATAATCGATAAGCCGAACTCAGGAAAGGCTGACTCCATGAACTGCGGAATAAAAGATGCAAAAGGCGAACTGATTGCAACGCTCGACGCAGACTCCTACATCGAGCCAGACAGCCTTCTAAAAATCATCGCGCA
>JBDROI010000115.1:0-18093 GCA_043810245.1 Microcaldota archaeon | reverse complement strand
CATCTTCTTTCCTTTTGCAAGCTCTTCTGGGCTCTGTGCATTAGGCGTGTCTAGTAAATAGATTAACAGTTCATCATTCACCTTATCCGTGATTTCTTTCTTTACAAACATCTCGAAAACTTTCAGCAAATACTCGCGCTTCACTTTGCAGTCTTTGAAAGCAAGCCCGCGGTAGTTGAGCTGTTTTTTCAGCGCTCCGCGCACCCAGAAGGCGAATTCCTGGGGTTCTTTTGTTTTCTGTGCATAGCGCTCAAAGAACTCGCCAATTTCCTTCTCAGCAACGAGCACCCACGCGTCGTCATAGCGGATTCCGCATTCTTTTGCAATTCTTTCTGCGCGCGCTCGCGGAAGCTCGGGAATCGTGCTTCTTAATTTGTCAACATCAGCTTTTGAAATTTTGAGCGGAGGAACGTCTGGGTCTGGAATATAGCGGTAGTCAGCTGCGCTTTCTTTCTTGCGCATACCTGAAGTAATTCCCTGCCCCTCGTCAAAATGTCTTGTTTCAAGCTCAACCTGCATACCGCGAGCAACAAGCGAGTTCTGGCGCACAATTTCGTATTTTAGAGCAGTGAAAACGCCTTTGAATGAATTTATGTTCTTGATTTCAACTCTGTTTCCGCCTTCCAAGCTTATGTTTGCGTCAACTCTTGTGGAGCCGGCTTCTTCTCTCGTTGCACCCAAATAATCCATAATTGCCGCGAGTTCTTCCAGGAATTCTCTTGCTTCTTCCGGCGAATTCAAGTCCGGCTCAGTTACCAATTCAACGAGCGGGACTCCCGAGCGGTTGTAGTCAACGAGTCCTTTGCGAAGCTCGTATCTTCCCGGGTCTTCCTCAATATGAAGCTCCCTTATTCTTACGTTCCCAAGCTTTCCCTCTTCAACGAGCGGTTTTGAAGTTCGCTGGTAGTTGCTCGGCAAGTCTGGGTAGAAGTAATGCTTTCTTTGAACGTGAACGTCTTTTTCCTGAATTACTTTGCAGTTGAGCGCGAGCGCGATTCTAATCAAGTTTTCAAGCGCCTTCTTATTCAATGGATGAGGCTTTGAGCCCGGCTGTGCAGTGCACACTTCGCAGATATTCGAGTTCGGAAGAACGTCGCGGTAGCTTGCGGAGCAGGTGCAGAAAAGCTTGGAGTCAGTTCTAAGCTGTTGGTGAATTTCCAAGCCAATGATTGTTTTCAGCTGGTTAGCCATGTTCTCACTAGACTTCTCCAACTTCTTCTTGAACCACAAGCAAACCGTTGAGCAGTTTTTTCTCCTCGAACCTGCGCGCATGCAATTGAATTGCAACTGGAAGCTTGCCTATCTTTGCGCATGGAACTACGCCCGCTGGAATTCCCGCGAGATTTGCGCTTCCGGTGTAAACATCAGCTTGGTACATTTCCATCGGAGTGCTTTTTTCTCCGAATTTCCACGGAGGAGTTGGCATCGCGGGGCCCGCAATTAAATCAACTTTTTTGAAAGCTTTCTCAAAATCCTCGCGAAGAACCGCTCTTGCTCTGAGAGTCTGCGAATACCACTCGCTCTTGAACTCTTTAGTGGTAATATACGTTCCAATGAGAATTCTGCGCTTAATTTCTCTTCCAAACGATTTCTCGCGCGCCTCGCTCACTGCATCAACGAGCGTGCTTCCCGAAACATCTGCCGGCGCGCCATACCTCAAGCCGTCGTACTTCTGCATTGAAGAAGAAAACTCTGCAAACATTGTCAAATAATACATTGGAACCACATATTTCAGGCGCGGAATGCTTACTTCAACTATTTGAGCCCCTGCTTTTTCAAGTGCTTTCACTCCTTCCATTACCCCTTTCTTCATTTCTTCATCAAGCGAATCAAAAAATTCTTTTGGAAGCCCCACTTTCACGCCTTTCAGCTCACCGCTCAGCTCAAACTCCTGCTTTTCTCCAATGCACATGCAGTCCTTTCCGTCTTTTCCGGAGATTACTGAAAGCAGAAGCGCTGCGCCTTCTACATCAGGTGCGAGCGGACCTATTTGGTCCAGCGACATAGCTAAATCGATTAAACCATAGCGCGAAACCGCTCCATAAGTTGGTTTTACCCCAGTTACTCCGCAGAAAGAAGCGGGGCATCTTATTGAGCCTCCGGTATCGCTTCCAAGCGCCAAGTCTGCGAAGCCAGTGGCAACTGCTGCTGCGCTTCCTCCAGAAGAACCCCCTGGAACTCTTTCAACGTCTCTTGGATTTTTCGTTTTGAAGAACGCGCTGTTTATGGTTGCTGAGCCGCACGCGAACTCGTCCAGATTAGTGGTTCCTATTATCACGCAGTCTTCAGCAAGAATTCGCTCGATTACCGTTGCGCTGTAAGGAGTAGTATAGTTCTCAAGCATCTTTGATGAGCACGTTGCTCTCTTTCCCTTTATGCAGATGTTGTTCTTCACTGCAATTGTTAAGCCCGCCAATCTCCCGACTTTCTCGCCCTTCTTTATTCTTGCGTCTAACTTTCTCGCCTTCTCAAGGGCTTCCTCTTCAAAAACGTCAATGAACGCGCGTATTTCTCCGTCTTTCTCTTTAATTTTCTTCAACTGCTCTGCTACTCTTTTCTCTACGCTTGTTTTTCCGTTTTTCACTGCTTCAAGCTTTTCGCTGGTTTTCATGGCAATTCCTCTAGAATAGGCTACTCGAGAGATTTAGGTGCAACCAAGAAGCGCTCTTTTGATTTTGTGAAGAGCGCGAGAATTTCTTCGCTTTTTCCAGAAGGCGAAACCGCGTCTTTTCTCAGCGCTATTTTCTGCTCTGAAACGTAGTAAAGCTCCTGCTCGCCTCTAAGCTCGCTTATCTGCTCAAACTGCTCGAGAATCTCGGTAATCTCGTCGTTTAAGCTCGCTAATTCTTCCTCGCTGAGCTTCAAACGCGCGATTTCCGCAACTCTCTTCAAAGTACTTTCATCCATGCCATCACTCTCTTCGCAACGTATTTGCCTACGAATTCGTAGAACTTTCCGTTAAGAGCCTCTTCATTCTTTAGGATTTTAAGGCTTTTAATCTTTTTCGAAACGTGCGAAGGTATGGCGTACTTGTCCGGCTGCCTGCCAATCTCCTTAAGAAGCGTGTTTGCATCTGTGCTTTTTCTCCTTTCTATTACTACTACATTGTTGTGCTCGAACCACGGGCCGTCGACTGCGTTTCTGTGAGCGGCGATGAAGTTGTCAACAGCTTGCTCGTGCCTAATACCCGGCCCTTGGATGAACTTCACGTTCGGAAGCTTTGCGTTTTCCAGCTCAATTAGAATCGCGCAGTTCTTCTCCTTGCTTTCTTTCTCTTCGCTCCAGTAGTCATAGCCGAAAACTATGAAGTCCGCAAGCTCAAGGTGGCGCACGATGCTCTGCGTTGCCTTTCTTAATTGAGGCCAAAGAATATCAGGAACCACGTCTGGAGCTTTGAACGTTAAGAGAAGCAAATCCGTTCCGCGCGCCTTCAACTGCTTTGTCACAATGCTTTTCTTCACTTTCAGCTCTTCCTCAAAGAAGAAGTTTATGCTCGGCTTTTTTATGAATGCGCGCGCTGCATAGATGAATTTAGTAAGCGAAGTTGCAGAAACCGCTGCCGCCACATTTCTGTTTCTGTCTACTGGGTCTATAACTACCAACGGCGTGTCAAATCTCTTTCTCGGCTCGTCTTTTTCCCACTGGTTTTCTATGTCAATTGTGCGCTTGTGCCAGCTTCGCGCCTCTTCAAGAAGCTTTGTGAACGAACTGTAGTGAATTATCAGGAGCTCGCATAAATAGCCCGAGAATCCTTCAGTTTTTGCTTCCGCGCCGTAGACTCCTTGGCCTTTGAGAAACTGCTTGAGCAGGCGAACTTCGTCCTTCTGCTCTTCCCTCAGTTTTTTTAGAACATATTTCGTGTGCAACTGCGAACGGTCGACAGAGCTCCCCATCTCGCTTATATTCTCGATTTTGAACGAAGGAACAACGTCAACGCGCACTCCCTCTATTTTCGCGCGCAAATAAGGATGCTCGGCATAGCCAATTTCGTACTTGTTCGGAGCTACTGCCTTCTTCGCGTACTTCAACCCAAGAACTTCCAAATCCTTGTTTGAGCATGTTTTTGGGAAAAGAAGGAAAACATCCAGGTCAACTTCGCGCAGATTGGTTCCCTTTGCCATTGAGCCCGCGAGAACCACTTCCACGTTTTTCGGAGTACATGCGCGCATCTTCGAAAGAACTCGCTTCACGAGCGCCTCATGCTTCGCGCGCACTTCCGAAGTAGGTTTTACGCGCGCAAGAACATTTTTGAGAACCTCGTTTGCTTTATTTGAGGAGCTTTTCATGGTATGTATTTTGGGAGTATAGTTTAAATGAGTTGCTTGGAGATATGCTCAACCCAATTCGAGCAAAATATCTCGCGAAGGCTACTGCTGCTTCGCTCAATGAATTTCTTAGCCTGTTTCTTCTATCAGTTCTTCAACTTGATTCACAAACTCTCTCGCGTCCTTCAAAAGCGCTTCGGCTGCGCTTCTTCCAGTTTCTTCTGTAACTTCATACTGCGCCGTTTCCCTCTGCCTTCTTGCCCGCCTAAGCTTTTGCACATATTCCTCTTCCAGCTCTCTTGCCTGCTTTAATTTTTCCAGGAATTCTTTTTCCAATAAATTTTTTCTTACAAAGAAAACTTCCAGAGCGATTACTGTCGCCGCATGGCTGTCGCTCTTATAACCAATTGACGCAAGCGCAGCCAGCGCTGAGTGATACATTGCGTAATAAGCGCTTATCACCGCCCAATCAAATGCGGAGAAATCGTCTCTAAGTTTAAGCGCTTTCTTTGCCTCACTATTGCTGCTCAGATTGTAAACAACACTGCAGAAAAGAAGATTGTGCCTTGCTTTTTCCATAAAGTTTGGGGCAAGCTGCTTGATAAAGGGCGTTTTTCCGCACAGTTTTTCATCTTCATACTCCAACAACTTTTCTTCAGGCATGATTGATTCCATATGCATTGCTTGGCAGTTGGCAGGTATATCAACCTCCTCAAGCTCGGCAACTTGCCAGTGCAAGAGCTTCAGTGCGCAGAAGCCCTAACTGCGTCAAAAACAGTTAAATAGTATTTTTCATACCCGCTCAAAACTACCCCGCTAGACAATATCTCCTGGGCAACCGTAAGTTTTTCCGAATTAAGCATGATTTTCAGCTCGCTTGCAGTGGTGATTAGGGGCGCAACTGCTTTCCCATATTTCATTTCCACGCTGTCGCATACTCTTTCGACTTTTTCTCTGACTTCAAAACTAGAAACGACTATGAAAACATCCACATCGCTGTTCTTTGTTTCCGTTCCTTTGGCATAACTGCCGTAAAGCACCACCGAAAGAAGCTCGTTTGGAAGCGACTTTTCCAGCTCTCCACTCAACTCTTCAAGCAGTTTCCGCATTACTGCATTTTTCTTCAAGAATTCGCTGGTTTTTTTCAGGCTTATTTTTTCGATGTTTTTTCTTGCAAGACTGCTTTCAAAATTAATGCCAATATATGAATAAGCTCCGACCTTTTCCTCTTTGAACGCCTTTTCTTCTACCAAATAGTGAACGTGCCTATATGCAGCATCATAAGAGAGCTTAGAAAGCAGAGAAAGCTTTCGAATAGTAAATTTCTTCTTCAGTTCAGGTAGAAAATGCTCAAACAGCCCTTCTATGAACTCAGCATTAACCATACGTTTTCACGATAATATTATCGTAAAAACAGGTATATAAGCCTTTTGGCTCTCGAAATATGGGCGTAGATGAGAGTGTAATACTCGCTTCGCGCAATATTTTGAAGTAACTATAATTACCCGCAAAGTAATTATGCGGCAACAAAATATATTCTGTTCTTGACTAGTCCGCTCTTACTCAGGAGTCGTTCAGGAAGCCGACAGTTTCGTTTACGACCATATCAAAATCCGGAACTTGCTTCATAAACTGCCTGAGATCCTTCTTCCAATCCTGCCTGAATGATTCGGCTCTCTCCTTCAATCCAGACGGTTCATCTTTTTCGTGGTAATGCGAGAACTTCTTTTCTACTAGTTCGTTTCTAAGTTTGATGCCCCTTTTGAATAAGCACCAGACATCGTATAAATCGCGCACAGCAGTTCGGCAGAAAAGCGCGTGAATTTTTTTCGCAAACAATTCCTCAAGCGGAATGAGCCGTATTCTCATTTCACCCAAACCATACTCATCAACAATGAGTTTTTCTTCAGGCTTGAGAAAGAGATTCTCGCGAAAGCTGAAATCAAAGCGTATTCTTTGTGGCAGGCTCAAAATGAACGAAAATTTAAGCGCCGCGCGCAAGCCGGCGCGCGTCTTCTCTTTTTCCAGTGCAATGAAGCTGACGCCATTCAATTCTTTGCCTTCAAACATCCGTTTCAGCTCTTTTAGTATTTCGGCTTCGTTCACCGCCAGCACAGAAAAATCCAAGTCTTCAGAAAACCTTGCATTGGGAAAATAAGCTTTTTTGAGTGCAGTTCCTCCCTTAAAAACCATTTTTTCTGCAAGCGCAGAGTTTGAAAGGTGCATGAGCACAACTGAGAGGGCGTAGTCTTTTTCTATTACTGCGCGCGGAACTCCAGTAGTTATGGCTCTGCGGTTTAATTCTTCGGCGTCCATCAATATCCCTCCAGAAACTCAAGCAGGTCATTTTTGCTCTTATTTACTTTCAAGCCCCATTTCTTGTTATACTCAAACTCTTCTTTTTGTGCTCCGGGGTCGAGCCACATAAAGCCAGTAAATTTAGAGCTGAGTTCCTTTGCCTGTTTTTTCAAGCCGAGCAACTCCAGCAGGAAGCCCAAGCGCCTCCTCACAACTCCCTTCTCTTCGTTTGCGAGGCGCATAAGCTTGCTCCAATCTATGCGCTTCGTTGAATAGTGTATTGCTTTTGCAACTTCGCCAATTCCCAGGCAGTACTCGGGAAAAGAAAGCCCGTCTAATATTGTTTGCTCTATTGAGGAGATGTTGACTGATGTTTCATCGAATTGCACTTGAACAAAGTCGCCCAAACTCTTCTTTTTGACGAAAACGAACTCTGTTTGCACTGCTTCCAAGCGCCGTTTTTGGCTCTTCAATGCCACATGAACTACTATAGGCAGTTGCTCAGTCATTCCCCAGTAATTCATCGCAGAAATGAAGCCTATGTAATACTCGCTGGTCTTTACTAGAAAGGGAACCACCCGAAAAGAATGCTCACTCCAAAACCCCTCTTCTCCGCTGCGCAAAGGTGCAAAAAGGTAAGTTCCTCTTTGTAAACAGATTATGCGCTTCTTTTTTCTCAAGCGCTTCAACACGTTCCAGACTGCCGCGTTGGAAGAACCCAAAATTCGCTTGGCGTCCGCTACTGTGAATATTTGGTTCTTAGCCTGTTCTAGCGCAAATATCAGTCGCAACTCCATTCTCCCGAAATTCGTTATACTTTGAATAGCCATACTATCGCCATACGATAGTTTTGTAATACTAAGTATATAATCCTTTCGGAAGCCTTCTTGCTACTCTCCGTAAGCCTCAGCGGAAGAGAGGGGTAGTAGGTACCCCCTCTCCTCACGAGCATCAAACTCTAATAGCCTCTCTTCGAGCATATTCACTTGCATACTTCTGCTTGGCATTTAGCGGGTATATTAAGCCCTTTAAGCTCAGCAACTTGCCAAAGCAAAAAACGCCCAAAGTTTTGCGCGCCATTCAGAAACAGGAAACAGCACTGCAGCCTTCTGCCTGCGTGCAGTGCTTCATAGCACACTTAATTCTTTTTTGGTAAAACCAAGCTTTTGAAGCTCGGCTATTGCCTGCTTTCTGCTCATTCCTTGTTCCATACGCAGTTTAAACGCGCTCTTGAGTATAGCTTCGCGGTCGAGCTTGAGAAGCCGCATTCTAATGGGCGCCGCGATGCCGTGCTTTCTTTCTATACTCTCCAGCTTGTTGTACAGCAACCCGTACCATTGCCTTTTTCCGCTTTGAGCAGTGCATTCTTCCATTACGATTTCCCAGTCAATATCTGCATTTCTGATGATTGCAGCTATGTCCTCTTCATCTCCGCTCCTTTCTGTTATTCCTTTGAACAGCACTACATCTTCATTGGAAAGAATATGGACTGAAAGCCCTCCGTATTCTGCAAGCAGTTTAGAACGCGTCACCATTCCTTCTGAAAGCGCCAGCGCGCCGCAGACTATCTTCACGAACAGATCAAACCTAAAGCCGCTGTCGTTTTCCCAAATGCCCGCTGCCTTCATCTCTCCGTACTCTCTTTCAATGTTTTTTGTTGCTTCCGAAAACCCCAGCTTCTGCAGTGCCTGCTCAAAATGCTCTTCTTCGTTCTGCGCCCTGAAAATCAAATCGAGGTCTTTTGTTGCCGCTTTCTGGCCCCTAAAACACATGGCGCCTCCTCCAAGCATGAACACTTCCACTGGCTCTTCTAGCACGGCACCAATCTGCCTGAAAACATCCTCCAGCATACTTCTCCCAAAACCCTTTCTCATTTAAGCTCCTCCGCCCTTTCATGGAATTCCATTTTTTCCCGTATCTCTTGCAGTTCGTTTTCAACGCCATATTTTTCTGCAAACTTTTTAAGCACAGGCAGGCTGAGCTGATGCTTCTTCTTTCCAAAGAAAAGCCCGAGAAGCAAGATATCTGAGCCGTACCGCTGCTTTGCCATCCTCAAGCCATGAACAAACATCTCTTCCTCGCTTAACTCTCTCTTTGCCTCTTCCAAATTGAAGTAGTAGTCGCGGTTTTTGCCAATCATTGCCTCGAGCCCGCGCTTTGCAAGCGCGCTCACTCCTGTTTCAACAAAGAATGAAGGCACTTCTTCTGCATCCGTTCTCACTAGAATATGCTTTCTCATCCTGAAAGAGTTGTTGCGCCCCTTCACGCCCCTCAGCGCACTCATCTCCAGGTTCTCCGCGTAGGAAACTGCAAATGCCTTTGCGATCTGGTCGTTCAGCCGAATTTTATTTGCATCTCTTGCAATTGCTCCCACTGCGGAAAGCGCCTTAAGATTTTTATAAAGCGTGCCTGCAGAGCACCCAACTTCTTCAAGGAGCATCTTCATATCCGCTCCGTTCTCCGCAGTTATGAGCACGTCCACTGCAACTCCTGAAAGCCATTTTTCCACACGCGCGCCCGGCCTCGAATCCAGGAGTCTCTTGAAATTCTGCGCATGGGAAGCCGGCGAGAGCCTGAGAACCTTGGAGGTTCCTTTTCTCTCTGCAGTTACGAGCCCCTTTTCCTCCAGCCTGCGGAGTACGCGCGAAAGAAGGCTCTTCTTCATCCCAATCATTTTAGCTAGCGCCCCTGCTCCTGCTTCTCCTAGGCAGAGCGCGCTCAGCGCCTCAATTTCTTTTTTACTTATTTTTAATACCATGGTATATATTTAGTTAACAAAAAGAATATAAAGTTAACTATTATTGCTTAATCAACACTAAATATCAGGTTTTTTCGCCCGCGCATCCCCTAAGGGGGAAGGAGCCCCATCAACCTATCGTTTGTCACATCATCGAGGTATATGACAAACTTCATCTAGTAAGCAAGCTTGGAGCGCAAAGGGGAGCCAGATACCTATGCCGCCTCCCTCTTACTTCTTCTGTAGCTCTATATTACGCCTCCTTTCCCTAATCTCCTTCATCCTATACCTCTTGTAGATCTTATCAAGTCTTGCCAGCTCCTGCTGCAGATAGTTTTTCAAAAGAGTCCATTCCGATGACCTCGAGTACTTGCCAGTATAGTAGTTGTAATGTTTTTTTGTAAGCAGTTTTGGCGCATCCCCTAAATAGAGGAGCCGACCGTACCACCAGATCAACGGATGAAAATTTCCATTATGCAGTTCCATTAAGATGCTCCACCCGCGTACACTTTCCTTTTCATCTTTCCACGGATTTAATCCGTCTATGCTCTCCAACTCTTTCTTTGACATGCCTGCCAATGTACAAGCCAAATCATTATGTCTTCTAAAAATTGTTGACGTTCCCATTCGCCCACCTCAATAAACTCTTAACTTACTAGCATACGACGTTCATATTAAGCGCTCTAGAGCCTAACTTGCCAGTGCAAAGCGTAAGAGTTTAAAACCTCCCTCTTCCAACTATAAACTTAGAAAAAGGAGGCGGTTTCATGAGCGATCTGTTCTGCAAGAAGTGCGGTGCTTCGATTCCAAGCGAGCACGCAGTTGTGTGCCTGAAATGCGGGGCGCGCGTTGAAGGAGGAAGCGCAGTTTCACAAGGCAAAGACCCGGGGATTGCCGCGCTCATCAGCATAGTCTGCATGTTTGTTTTAGGCGCGCCTTCGCTCGGCTATATCTACTTAGGAAACGTAAAGAAGGGAATAATCTACTTAGTCGCGAACTGGGTTCTTACATTCGGGATTGTTATAATTTATTTCATTGCGGTTTTTACAGTGATAGGTGCAGTCCTCTGCCTGCCAATTTTCCTAATTCCAATCATCCTCAACCTGCTCATAGTTTACGATGTCCATTTAGAGGCCAGCGGGAAGAAGACAATTTTGCCTGGGTTCTAGCGAGGAGTTTGAGCTCTCGCGTTTTCATATAGAATGCGCATAGCTCGTAGTAAAACCGCCAACAGGCAATTGCATGGAAAAATCTAATACTAATCTTCAGCAAAAAGCAGAAGACGATCTTCCTCACGCGCTTTACTCGCTCTTTCCTTACTCTGCAATCCGCGAGGGTCAGCGCGAGTTCTACGAAGATGTGAAGGAAACCATGCTCAAGGGCACCCATCTAATTGCGCATGCGCCTACTGGAATTGGAAAAACAGCAGCAGTACTTGCAGGCGTGCTTGAATATGCGCTGTTAAACAGAAAAAAAGTTTTCTTCCTCACTTCGAGGCAGACTCAGCACGATATTGCGCTCAAAACACTGCGCGCGATTGAGAAGAAGTCGGGCATTAAAATTGCCTGCGTGGACATGATAGGCAAAAGAGATATGTGCACCCACCCCAAGGCAATGAACGCCAGCAAAGACTCCTTCTACAAGATCTGCAAAAAGATTAGAGATGGAAAAGTGGAAAACGCGTATGCCTGCAGGTCTGAGGAAGTATTATTTCAGGAAACTCGCTTCATTTTCTCAGAAATAAAGAGCGCCGGGGAGGTGAAGAAGGAGTTTGAAGCAAACTACTCCGAATCATGCGCTCACTGCACTTCGCTACTTGCCTGCACTTCTGCCAACGCAGTAATATGCGACTATAGCTACATATTTTTTCCACCTATACAAACTGCGGTTTTCAAGCGGATGAAGATAGATTCGCTCGCAGAGTGCATTCTAGTAGTAGATGAAGCACACAACCTTCCTGAACGCATTAGGGGATTTATGAGCAAAACTCTTGGAACTAAAATTATCGAGAATGCTTGGAAGGACTGTGAAGGTTTGTCAGGGTACGCTGAAGGCGGATCTACACACACTCTTATTCGTGCTCTTCGCGCTCTTCATGATCTTCTTCTCGAAGACGAAATGAAAAAGGAACGCGAGTTTGCAATGGGCGAACTGCCAAAACTGATTGAAGAGCAATTTAAGAAAAAACACATCCGCCTTTCTTTCAGCGACTTTCAAAAATTAGTGAGCGACACGTCAGATGTTCGCAAGCGCAGAAAGGAAGAGGAAATTCCGCCAGAAGAGGAAGAGGAAAAAACAGACCTTCTGCGAGTGGGAGAGTTTCTTGAGCGCTGGCTTGTTCCAGATAGCGGGCTTCCTTCAGTACGCTTTGCCAAAGATAACGCGCTTCATTGCAAACTTCTTGACGTTTCCGTGCTTGCCAAGCCCATTTTTGCCTCCCTTCACTCTTCAGTGCTCATGAGCGGAACTCTCTATCCGCCTGAAACCTATTCGGACATACTCGGCTTATGGAAGCTCAGAACGAAGTGCAAAAGCTATCTCTCTCCGTTTCCAAAAGAAAATCGCAAGATTCTCCACTACTCTGCAGTTACCACCCAATTCAAGCACAGGAGCGAACTGCAGTATGGGCGCATTGCAGGAGCGCTGGACAAAATAATCTCTGCAACCAAAGGCAACACTGCGGTGTTCTTCCAGTCGTACGAGATGCTCATGCACGTCCGCGCCTGCCTAAAAACCAAGAAAAGGATTATGGAGGAAAAGGTGGAGCAGACGCGGGAGAAAAAAATGTGCTTCGTTGAAGAGCTCGTGCGAAGAAAGGAGGAAGGGGCGGTTCTGCTGGCAGTGATGGGCGGATCGCTGGGCGAAGGAATCGACTACACGGAAAACAGCCTTTCCTCTTTAGCAATTGTTGGCATTCCTTTCCGCCCGCCTTCGCTTGAGGAAAAGAAGATGAGAGCATACTGCGTCTCGACGCTCGGAAAGGAGAAAGGCGAGAGGGCGATGCTCGTTCCTGCATTCAATATGGTTCTTCAAGCAGCGGGGCGCGCAATAAGAGATGCCGGAGACAGAGCAGTAATTGTTCTGATGGATGAAAGGTTCTCCTTGCCGTATTATAAGCAGTTTCTGCCTGAAGATTTCAGATTTTTCCGTTCAATAGATAATTCGGAAGAACTGGCAGAAGCAGTTAAGAAATTTCATCAGCGCCTGAAAGGTTAGTGGAGTGCATCGCAAGTTTATCAGAGAAGTTCCAGCATCTCTTCAGCGTCAGCAGCTTTTTGCTGCTGAATTTTGGAGCTCCAACAGCTCCAAAGCTTCTTCCTGCGTCAAAATCGGCTTTCCTGCGCGCGCGGCATCATCGGCTAGGCGCGGGCAGGCAGTTGTTATGAACGCGTCGAACGCGCGGAAGTTGGCGAGCGCGTCGAAGTTTACTTCGTTTGAAATTAGAATTAATGCGCGCTTTCCCTTTGCCTCAAGCTTTTTCTTTAGCTCGCGCGCCTTGTTTAGGTTGAGCTGGCCAACTTTTGTGCTCACGAGAATTCCGAAAGTTTTTGCAAGCAAAGCAAGAGTGAGCGCGCCTTTTCTCTTTTTTCTCTGCTCTGCAATCTCTGCAGTTATTTCGCGCGCCTCATTCGTATACGGGTTGAATTGAAAAACGGGTTTGCCCTGCGGAAGAGCTAAGGGGTGAAAAAAGCCTGCGCCGATGAAGAGAAAGCCATCTACTTTCTTTGAAATTGAGAGCGCGGCGTGCGCGTCGCACCCGAGAATCTGCCCTGCGTAGCGCACGAGCTTTCCTTTTCCAATGAGGCATTTCTTTCCGCGCCGCTCGAGCATGCGCTTAACTTCTGGAAGCTGATGAACGTGCTGAACAGTGCTTAGGAGCCCCAGAGTTCTGCATTTTTGAAGAAGAGAGATGGAGCTTCGAACGAGCGCGGGAATGTTGGCTTCGAACTTCTGCTCAACGTATTCAACTTTAACTCCTTTTGCTTTGAGAAACTCTGCGTGCCCAAAATGAATTATCTTCTGCGCTTTGCAGGCGCGCGCCTCTTCTAAAGCGAGATCGCATGCGCCAAAGCATGCAGAAGAAGAAATGAAAACTTCGTGGCCTTTGCTCTCGAGCTTCTTGGCTTCGACTAATGCATCTTTTTTCAGGCCTTCGGGAAATTGAAGAAGAATGCGCATGAGATTACCCGCGCTTCTCAAGCTTCTCCAAGCGCTCAACCAAGTTCTCAATTTCGTTTAAGCGCTTGAGCATGATTTTGCGCTCAGCTGAAGCAACAATTCTGCGCGCCTTCTCAATTGTATCTGGGTTTACGGACATGCTTGTAATTCCGAATTCAACGAGCTTCTCGGCAAACTCAGGGTAAACTGAAGGCGCTTGGCCGCAGAGGGAAGCAGTAACGCCGTGCTCTTTGCAGACAGTTATCACGTGCTTTATTGCTTTCAGAACAGCTTCGTTGCGCTCGTCAAACGCGTCCGCGAGCATTTCGTTGTCTCTATCGATTCCCATTATGAGCTGAGTCAAGTCATTGCTTCCAATTGAAATGCCGTCAATTCCAACTTCGCAGAACTTGTCTATTAAGAAGACAGTGCTTGGAACTTCAACCATTATCCAGAGCTTGAAGTCGCGCGTTCTGTATAAGCCGACGGAGTGAAGGATGTCTTTTACTGCTTTCAGCTCGCCTACGCGCCGAACAAAGGGAATCATTAGCCATAAGTTCTTCAGCTTATATTCATCGCGCACTTTCTTCATTGCCGCGAGCTCCATCTTGAAAACTTCGGGCTCGTGAATGTAGCGCGCGCATCCGCGGTAGCCCATCATTGGGTTGGATTCTTCGCGCTCGTATTTGTCGCCGCCTTTCAAATTTCTGTACTCGTTGGTTTTGAAGTCCGTAGCTCGGTAGACCACAGGTCTAGGGTAGAAGGCAGAAGCAAAGATGCGCATGTTTTCTGCAAGCTTGTCTATGTATTCTTGAGCGCGCCCTTCTTCAAGAAGCTTGCGCGGGTGCTCGCCTACTTCGGCAATCATGAATTCCGCGCGAAGCAAGCCAACTCCGTCAACATCGTGCTTCGCGTATTTTTCCGCGAGCGTGGGCTCTGCAAGATTAACATAAATTTTCGTTCCAGTTGAAGGCGCTCCTGCAAACGGGCACGCGGAAGAGGAAGAAGCTTGCCCAGCGTCTGCTCCTGCGCTTTCTTTCTTTTCTCCAAGAGCAACGTCTCCATCGTAAACGATTCCGTGAACTGCGTCAACCGTAATTAACTGCCCATCGCTCAAAACTTTGGTTGCTTCCTTGCTTCCTACGATGCATGGAATTCCCATTTCGCGCGATACTATTGCCGCGTGGCACGTTGAACCCCCTGCATCTGTAACTATTGCGCCTGCTTTCTTCATTGCAGGAACATAGTCGGGAGTTGTCATTTCCGCAACGAGAATATCGCCCTTTTGCATCTGTGAAATTTCTTGAGGAGAATGAAGAATACGAACGACTCCAGTAGCAATTCCTGGGCTTGCTCCCATTCCTTTTAGGAGCATTTTCGCTTCGCTTATTTTTATTTGAGATGAGGAAGCTGAGGAAACCGCTGAAGCAAGCACTTCATTCTCCTGCTCTTTCTCTTCATTCTCAATTTTCGCGCGGGGCTTGTAAGTAGTAACCGGGCGAGTTTGGACGATGTAAACTTGGCCTTTTTCAAAAGCCCACTCAATGTCTTGGGGTTTGCCGTAGTGCTCCTCGAGCTTCTTTGCATAGCCGGCGAGCTCAATGATTTCTGCGTCGCTTAGCTTTTGTCTCTCCATGTACTCGTTCTTTATGTTAACGTGCTCGTTTTTCTCTCCAACTTTTGCAAGCATCCATTCCTGGCGCGCAATCATTCTTTTGACTATAGTCATGGTTTTCTTGTCAACGTGGTATAAATCTGGAGTTATTGTGCCGGAAACAACGAGCTCGCCCAAGCCATAGGCGGCTTCTATTGAGATGACGTCTGGATCGTTTGCAACCGGGTCTATGGAGAACATGACGCCCGCGCGCTCGGATTGCACCATTTTTTGGACAACTGCGCACAAGCCCACTTTCAAGTGGTCGAAGCCGTTTTCGTTTCTGTAGAAAATTGAGCGCGGCTCAAAGAGAGACGCCCAACAGCGCTGAACTGCGCGCACAACGTTTCCTACGCCCTTCTCATTGAGAAAAGTTGCCTGCTGGCCCGCAAAGCTTGCTTCAGGCAAGTCTTCAGCAGTTGCAGAGCTTCGAATTGCAACGTAAACTTCATCGTCTTTTCCCGGAACGTCAACTCCACAGAGCTTTAAATAGGATTTTATTATGTCCGTGCGAATGTCTTCAGGTATTTTTCCGTTGAGAACTGCCTCTTTCACGCGCACAGAAACTTCGTTGAGCTGAACATTGTCGTGAACATCAAGAGAAGAAGTGAGCTCGCCAATCAGCTTCTCAATTTCGTTTGCGTGTATGAATTTGAAGTATGCTTCGCTTGTTACGAGAAAACCGGGAGGAACAGGCATGCCGAGAGCAGTCATCTCGCCCAAATTCGCGCCTTTTCCTCCTGCTTGGGCAATGCTTCCTTTGTTTACTTCCTCGAACCAAAGAACATTTTTCATTAGGGCTCACCTTTAATTGCCAACTTATACACGCTATAAGTTCGCGGTATTTATATTTAACCTTTTCCTGAGCTGTAATTAGAGTGAGAGGAAGTTATGAAGAAAAAATCCAAATTCACGCTCGTGCCAAAAGACAAGGCATTCGTAGAGTTTGTGAGTAAAACTGACAAGAAAATATTAGCTAGGTGGGCAGTTGAGTGCACTGAGCGTGTTTTGCACTACTTTGAGGAGAAATATCCAGAAGATTCTCGACCTAGAACTGCTCTTGAAAAATGCAGAAAATGGGTAAAGACGGGAGTGTTCTCGATGGCAGTTATACGAAAAGCTTCGCTTGACTCGCACGCTGCTGCTCGGGAAGTTGGAGAAGATGATTCAGCGCGCTCTGCTGCGCGCTCTTCGGGCCAAGCAGTTGCAACTGCGCATGCTCGAATGCATTCGATTGCAGCTGCGAATTATGCTTTGCAGGCGATCCATCGAGCTGCGGATGCGTCTAAAGCAGATGAAGAAGTGGAAAAAGAAAGAAAATGGCAGAATCAACGCTTGCTTGAATTGACGAAGAAAAAATAATAATACGTTTAGCAGTAGAAAAAATGCGCATTTAAATTATGGAAAAAGAAGAGAAACGGTGCGCGCGACGCGCGCGCACCCTCAAAAACAAAAAATTTAAGCGTTTTTCAGTTTCGCTTTTGCCACATACCCGTCCTTGTCGACGTAGTACATGTATCCCTTTTCTTTTGAGATTCTCTCGTTTCCGACTTTCTTCTTGGAGCCGCTCTTGTTATGCTTCATTGGCGCTCTCCATACATAGCCGTCTTCGCCGACATAATAGAGATATCCGTCTTCGCGAGGAATTCTCTCGCTGCCGATTTTAATTCCCATTTTTGTCACCTCTTACGTTTTCCTGAACAACAAATACGAGGTAGAACTTCTACTCCCACCTCTGTTGCTATTTTAGCGCAAGGGTTTAAAAGCTTTTAGCCCTCGTAAAAGCGGTTATATTTAAGCATTTCTCTTCTGAGCGCTCTCTCGGCGCCTCTTTGAGAGCATCAAACCGTAGTACGCAATGCCCAGATAAACTGGCAAAGTTATGAACATGAGGAGCGGGTTTGCAACTAGAATTGGAACGTTGAAAGCCAAATTGATTGCTCCGTCAACAAAAGCAGAAAGGTTGAAAGCAAAGTGAAGAAGCATTGCGAGGAGAACTCCTGGAATGACTGCCAACTGCGCCCACTTCCAGCCGCGCTCTTTTGCAAAGCCGATTGCACCGCCCGTGGTTGCTGTGAACATTCCATGCGCGAAAACATTTACTGTCGAGCGGTAGCCGATGAGAAAGACCCAGCCCAAAATTCCAGATGAAGCGGGCGCTCCTGCGCTTGCGAAGTAGAACCAGTTTTCAACCGCGGCGAAACCCGCGCCTGCAATGAAGCCGTAGAGCATGCCGTCGAATAAACCTTCCATCTCGTGGTGGAAGGAAAGCGCGAGCACGCCCAGGCCTTTCATAGATTCTTCAACAAGAGGAGCAATTATGAGTGCGGAAATTATTGTCGAGAGAACAATTGCCGCCTGCTCCCCGAGGAATAGATAAGAAACGACTGCTATGAGCAAAGCAAGAAGAGTGTTGATGATGAAGCACGCAAACGTGGTGAAAGCGCCCCAGCAGAGAAGAGAAACGACGAAGCGGAGAGGCTCGCGCTCGTAGAAATCTGCAAACCACGCAAGTATGGCGTAGATTACTGGAATTGCTGTTGCAAACACGCCTGCAACGAGAAAAAGAGGAAGAGCACTGCTTCCCATCACGCCGTATGCATCTATTAATATATAGGCAATGAGGAGAAGCGCAAAGAAAAGTTCAATAATCCAAGCAAGAGGAGTTAAGAAGAGGCTCGCAAGATTTTCGAGAAGAGGGCGCGAGGAGCGGAAGGGAAAGAGCAGGCTCCAGAGGGTGTATTCACCGGGAACAACTTCCTCGTTCTTCATTTTGCGCGCAATGTATAGCGAGAGAACTACGAAGAAGAGAAGAATTGCTAGAATTATTGGAACTGCGATGACGCCGATTGCTGAAACAGTGTTTGAAAGATTCAGCTCAAAACCGCTCCAGTCAAATTTTAGGGAGTGTATTTTTTGGTAAGAGGAGCTCGCGCCTTCTGCACGTATTGCGAATCTGTGGAATTCAACTGTTTCTCCGC
>JBDROI010000114.1:0-2575 GCA_043810245.1 Microcaldota archaeon | reverse complement strand
CATAATCCTTGAGAACGTAAATGTCGGCATTGCTTTGGCTTGAATTGAAGGCATAGACTGCGCACTCGTCTCCGAGCATGTCCACGGCTTCGCTCATCACTCCAAGCGCGTCAAGCTCAAGCTCTATGCAGTTTCCGTGCGTTGAACCGCTCGCATCAACAAGGAAAATCGAGCTCACATCGCGCATTTTCAACTCCCGGTTTATGTAAAGTTTTGGATTCTCTGGGCTCGCACCGGCTTTTCTGTCAGTTTTCCATTCAATCACTGCGTCCAAATCAATATCGTCTCCGTCTTCCACTCTTCCCCTATTCTTATACTTCTCTTCCTTGAACTGCTCAAAAATTGAAACCACCTTTGAAACGAGCACGTGATTTTTCGCGCGCACGGGCGTTTTTGAAATAGGCTTGAATTCCTTTACTTCCAGCTTCTCATCTTCATTTCCCACACTATAAACTCCTGCAAGCACAAAATTATTTCCTCGCATTTCAGCAGGCGATTCCTCTTCTCCTTTCTTTTTTCCTTCCTTCAACCTCTTTCGCAGTTTTTTCATGAGTTCGCTTTCAGGCGGCTTCTTCCCCTCTTTTTTGCCTTCTTTCTCGGCAGTTTTTTCTTCTCCTTTGTGCGAGGCGCCTGCTCCGCCTGCGCTTCCGCCCGAACCTTCCGCAGTAGTTGCTCCCCCCTTGCTTTTTCCAGTTTTTTCTTCTCCTTCCTTTTCATTATTTTTTCCGCTTTCTTTGCCTGCGCTCTTTTCTCCATTTCCTTTTTCACCAGCTTCCTCCGCAGTTTTTTTCTCTCCTTCGCTTTTTTCTTCTCCGCGAATAAAGCGCGCAGCTCTTTTGAAAAAGCCTTCCTTCTCTTTTTTTTGTCCTTGTTTTTCATTCTTGCCATTAGTTTTTTCGTCCTTTTTTTCTCCGCCTCCCTGCGTGCCTGCTCCTCTTCCAACTACTTCAATTCCCGCCCCTTTCTTTCCGTCTCCTAATTTTGTATTCATTACAATTGAAGCAAACGTCAAGTCGTCTTCGCTTGCCTGGCTCGCAGTAAGCCTCCCGCGCGAATCAACTGTAACGCACGTCTGCCCTCCTTTCTGCGCGCTTTTTATTTCAGAAACCAAAATGCCCGGAATATATATTATATTAGAGGCGTTTTTCTCCTTCCACACCTTTTCCAGCCCTTCCTTTGGTTTCGGAAGCTTGTCTGCATACTCTTCGAGCTGGTTGTAAATCCAAATTGCAATGTTCGCGGAATCCTCAACGCGTGCGTCGCTTCTCTGCGCAAGCTTTGCTCCGCGTGCAAGCGGCTCCGCAATTCCTAGCAAATCCTTTCTCACATGTTCTCCAGGAACCTGGTTTAAATGGATAAGCGCGTCAAGCGCAATAAGAATGGAGGTGAGCGAGCAGTCCTTCGGTGCAGGGGTCTTTTCCAGAGTTCTTTTTCTCAGCAGAAACGTATCCCCGCGTATTCCGGGGTAATTCTTCATCACCTGAAAATCTATTCTTCCATTTTCAACTATTTGGAAAACCATATCCGCGAGCTTGGGGTATTTGAAGGAGTTCAAAAAGATGAAGCCCGCATTTTGTTCAACGTTCTCTCTATTGCGTTCTGGAGCGCCGCCTTCTAATGATTGGATCAGTGCCACAATTTCTTCCAACGAAACTAGCGAATCATCATCTCTATTTTTGTTTGTAGCAATGTTTTCCTCCAAATTCTTCTTGGCTTCCTTTAAGTCAATTTTCACTTTGCTCAAATCCATCTCAAACGTTCCAAACTCGATATGCGCGGCCTCATGCGTAGTATATACTTTATAGATTGTGAAATTCTCGTGCCTGCTTGGAAGCTCGTTCACTTTTTCAGGAAGGTAAATTCCTTTTCCGTCAGTGCACGGTCCCATTTCCTCTCCATACTCTCTTTTCAGAATTTCCGTAGAGAAAACTTCGACTCCAGCTTTCCCGCAGAGTCCTCGCGCGTACATTCCCAAGCGCTCGCGCACCTCCGAAAGTTTAACCTCATAGTCTCCATTCAGTATATCCTCAACTGCAGGCTGCATTTTCAAAAACTCAGGAATCAGCTCGTGCTCCTTCTCGCGCAGGATCTCCTCAAGAACCTTCAGCTTTCCCTTATTTTCAAATATCTCAGTATGCTGAAGAATGCTCGACTTCAAGTCTTTAGTCAAAAACTCGTTTCTCACAACGTCTTCGTAAACCTGCTCGAGTAGTTCAAGCCCGCCAATCTTAATGAGCAGAGGAGCGCAGTTGCGAATCAATTGTTCGCGTATGCTCGTTTCCGTTGTGCTTGGAGAAGCAATTTCATTCATCGTGGCAATTGCTTTTTTATCTATTTCATCCAGAAGAAGAAGCATTTTTATTGCGCGCGCACCAAGCGCAGAATCTGCCGTAGCATTCAGCAGTTCAACCTTTTCGATATCCAGGTCCTCGCATCTTTTAATTGCATTAAGATAATCAATAGGCGGATTGATATCCTCATAGCGGAGCGTCTGCTCAAACTTTTTTGTGCTTTCGGCAATTTCAAGCCCTTTTCCAATTGCCTCAACAACCTTCTTATCTTGAATTCCGGATGT
>JBDROI010000113.1:0-3520 GCA_043810245.1 Microcaldota archaeon | reverse complement strand
TCGGCAGGAGCACATTGCCCCGTTATACGCGCTCTTCTTGGTTGCGAGAAAGCTCTCGCTGTAACCGAGCCTACTGCTTTTGGAGAGCATGATTTGGCAGTAATTTCTAAGCTTTTGAAGAAGGTTGGCGTTCCGTATAGTGTGGTCTTGAATAGGAGCACGATTTCTAAGAAAATTGTTCCTGGGGTAGTTCTGAACATTCCCTATGATGAGAAGATGATTGAATGCTATGTGGGGGGGGTACCGATTGTCCTAAAGTATCCAGAACACAAAATTTCTAGAGATATTTTTAAGTTTGCTAAGGAGTTGCTGAAATGAGAGTAGTTGTCCTAAGTGGGAAGGGAGGAACAGGAAAAAGCTGTGTTGCATCTTCGCTAGCTTTATGTGCGGGTGCAAAGAAGAAACTTGTGCTCGTTGATGCGGATGCAGATTGTCCAAACCAGCATCTGCTATTTAAAGGAAAAATTCTGAGGAGAGAGGAAGTGTACGCTTCTAAAATTGCAGTGATAATTGAAGAAAAATGCAAGCTCTGCTTGCAGTGCACTGAGGTTTGCCAGTTTAATGCCATTAGGAAGAGAGGAAGCAAAATTTTTATTGATCCGCTTGCGTGCGAAGGTTGCGGAGCATGTGTAATTGCTTGCCGAGAGAATGCATTGAAACTGGCTCCAAAGTTCACAGGAGAGCTGGTTGTTAAGATAACAAATAAGTTTCCGCTTGTTTACGGAAGACTGAAGCCTGGAGAAGCTGGAAGCGGAAAGCTTGTTCATAAATTGCGCGCAATGGGAGATGAAATAGCTAAAAAAGAGAATGCTGAAACTGTGCTGGTAGATGCACCCGCTGGAATTGGTTGCCCAGTAATTGCAGCTGTTGCGGGGTGCGAATACGCAATTGGCGTTATAGAACCTACTCCTGCAAGCATTATAAACTTGGAACGCGCGCTTGAAGTTGCCAAACATTTTAAAATTCCGTATGGAGTTGTGTTGAATAAGGAGGGAATTTCTGGGAAATATGAAGGGCGTATAAGGAGGAAATTCGGAAAGAAGCTTTTGGCCAGCATCCCTTATGATAAAGAGATCTCTATTCTGCTTGCAAAAGGAATTCCTCCTGCAGAAGGAAAAGGCGAGGGGGCGAAAGCACTACGTGAGTTGGGCAAAGTTGCAGGCTTCCTGAACTACTAGATTCGTCTTCTCTCAACTTCCTCTTGTTTTAGCTTTCTTTTAACTGTAATTAGGCTTTCCTTTTCTCCTTTCTTTAGCTTAACTTTGGGAAGCCTGCCAGCTTTTCCGTAGTAAACTGCGAGCGCGCATGCGAACTCGAGCGCGCTTTTTGTTGGGTTGCGGATTATGATTGAAGGCCCTGGAAACTCGGGGAGAATGACTGCGTCGCCCTTTTCCGCGAGCTTTTCGAGATGCGCGTTCTCCTCTTCGTTTCTTCCTGAAATTAGCTTGGATTTTCCTAGGCGGAAGTGCCTTCCGAGTTTGAGAAGCGGAAGATCATTTAAAGTATATGGGGGATGCGAAAACAAATCTGCTAATTTTTTGCAGAAGCCTTCTTCGGTGAGCAAGCAACCGCCCCCAGGAGATGCATAGCTAAGCTTCCATTTCTTTGCGAGCTTAATCTGAGTATTGCGCATTCTTCCTGAAATGTCAAGGAGTTTTGAACGCTTCACCCAGCCTTCTTTTTCTGGAAGAGAGGGTGGAAGAAGCTTTGCGGAAAGAGGGCGAAGAATTAAACCTTTGAGGCCTGCTTCACGCTCGATAAGAAGGATCTTATTGAGCATTTGGCTCATTGGCCGTTGTCCTAGAACTTCTCCTGTGACTATGAAAGAGGCGCCTATTTTTTTCATGAACTTGCTGGCTTTTTTTAGTGTGTAGATTCTACAGTCAACACATGGATTCAATGCCCTTCCATAGCCATGTTTTGGGTGCTCGACCATGCTTAGGTAATCCATTCCTTTTGGGATTATTGTGAATGGAATTTTGAGTTGTTTTGCAGAAATGGCTGCACGAATGTGAGCGTTGCTGAAAGGGTCTTTTAGAGTGAGCGCATGAACTTGAATTCCTTGTTCAAGAAGAAGGCGCGCGGCGAGAAGGCTGTCTAACCCGCCGGAGAGCATTACCACTGCCTTAATTGGTTTCTTTCGCTTCATGAGTTTCGCCTTTTATTTCGTTTTGTTCGAGAACTACTGCGCGGTTATGTTGTAGTATTTTATGTTGTTGCTTTCGTTGTATTCAGCGACTACGTTGGTTTCGTCAAGCACTCCCTTGAATTGGTAGATTCCCGGGAGAGAAGCGCTGAATGCGGCGTTGAAGTGGTTCACGTAGTCTGGATCCATCGGCCCTTTGGTCGTGTTTCCAAGCTTCACCCAGCTTGCTCCATTGGGGGCAATCCAGTAGATTGAAAGATTGTAGCTGCTCGTGTATTGAGTTCCGCCGTTGCATGTTTGAATGTGCGCGGAGTAGTTTGCGCCTACTGCAAGCGGAGCGTTGGAAGAGAAGCCGCGCCCGCCTCCTTCGACATTAAGGACGCAGATGTTCGGGTCCTGCGGGGTTCCGTTGACAGTTGCAAATGTTGCATTCATCTGGTTGTTGTGGTTGTTGGTTTCGGGAATTGCATTGCTTTCGTCAACTACTGCGCGGAAGAGGTATGTTCCGTTCCAGTGCGTGGCAAACGTGGAGTTTGCCGGGAATGAAGCTCCGTTTGAGAGCTCGCGGTTTGGTCCTATCCACGTTAATCTATCCCACTCACGGTAAGGAGTTTTCCAGTAGATGATTATGTTGTAGTCGCTTACTGGAGCAGCTCCGTTGTTCGCAACGTCTACTACTATTTTGTAGTTGTGGCCTGCGGATACGGGTTGCTGGAGGCTCGCATCGTTTTGGAGAAGGAAGCGAACTCCGGTAATTGTCAAGTCCACGTCTTCCTGAGGCAAGCAAGTGATGTTGAAATATTTTATGTTGTTGCTTTCGTTGAGCTCGCCAATTGAGTTTTCCTCATCGTAGGCTACTTTGAATTGGTATAAGCCAAGCTCGGTTGCATTGAAGCCCTGGTTCCAGTGGCCAACGTAAGGAGCGGGGAGAGGTCCTTTTGTGGTTCGGTTTATGAAGAGCCAGTCGCTGTTTGCCGCGCTTGGAGGCTTCCAGTAGAACGTTACTGTGTAGTTTGGAGAAGTTTCGTTTCCTAAGTTTGAGCTTTGCGTGTGAAGAGAATACCTGTTGTTGAGAGTTATGTTCTTGCGCGCGAAGGAGCCTGCGCCCGGAGTTTCCAAGTTGAGCATGCCAGTTAAGTCGTAGTTTCCGCTTATTTGCGGTTGCGCTGGCGGCTCTGCGGGTGGTTGAGCTGGAGGCTGAGCTATTTGAGCGCATGCAGTTCCATCTAGCATGTAGCAGTAAACTTGGCCTGCTTCAACTATCCACATTTTTTCAAGCGAAGAGTTCATGTAGATTTCCGCGTTTATGCGCGCGCCGTTGCGGATGATGTAGCCGCTCACGTGGCAGGTTTTTTCTCCTGAATAGTCTGCAAC
>JBDROI010000112.1:0-10449 GCA_043810245.1 Microcaldota archaeon | reverse complement strand
AATTCATAGCCTTCTTCTTTCAAGCGCTCGATTTCGCGCAGAAGCGCATTGTATGCCATACGAAATAGACTATGGAAGAAGCAGATTAAAATATATGCGGGGGGTGAGATTCGAACTCACGGAGGCGCTAAGCCACAGGATTTCTTCTTTTCCGTTAACGCTTTTGCGCACATCAGTGCAGAAAAGGATTACTTAAGTCCTGCCCATTAGACCAAGCTCTGGAACCCCCGCATGGGTAAGACTACTCAGTTAAGGTATAAAAAGAAACTGGCAGAGTGCTAGCCGTACATGGGCCCAGTGCCTTCTGCCTTTTTGTATTGGTCGTGCGAGGTTTTCGCGTTTGCCATGAGCTCCTTGAGCTTTGATTCAAGCAGCTTTGATTCCTGAGTAAGCTTTGATGTGTCAACCTTTAGACCCGTAAGTTTGTTGAGCGCATCGAGAACCATTGCCGCGGCAAGCGGGTCTAAATACTCGGGCTTTGATTCTGCAAGAAGCGAAATTGCTGGAAAATTCATGCTTGCGCATTTCGCAAGAAGCAGGCCGTTTACCCCAGTAGTTGCGCCTTCTTTTATTAGTTTGACGCCTGCTTTCTGAAGCTTCTTGTTGAGTTCAGGGCTGCTTGCAACTCCGAACACTTCGTCCTGCTCGCCTTTTATTCCGATGCCTCCAAGCGAAATGATTTGCTTTACTTTGTGCTTAAGGCTCCAGCCGATTATTTCATCAGTAAGCGCATGAATTGTTTGAATAGGCATTATGAGCTCTGAGAAAAGAACCACAATATTGTGCTTCTTGGATTTGTAGAGCCGCGCTGGAAAGAGAGGGTTGTAGTTGTGGATTGCGGCAATAGGCGGGAAGCGCTCTGAAGTAATGTATCCCAAAGGCTCCATTCCCAATTTATCCGCAAGATAGCTTGCAGAGATTGTTCCAACTAATCCCAAACCTGGGAAGCCTTCTATCAGAATGGGGTTTTTCAAATCGAATTTTGAGGTTTCAATTATGCGCACGGTCATCGAGTATCACCACGTATATTGGGCATTTTGCTAGAACGACAAGCTCGCGGGCCTTCGAGCAAAAGCGCAGATGAAGTTTGTTTGTAAGCTATATAATATTAACGCTAACCGACCGAGAGGAGTGCGGAGGAGCGCGCAAGCAAAATTGAGGGTTTTGGCAATTTTGCTGCGCAATCGGAACAGCGCAGGTTCCGATGCGCATTCGAGCTACGCGCTCGAATCGCGCTTTCGGCTAGAAGCCAAAACGCGCTAGGGAGAAAAGAATCAAAACTAGGGGCGCAAGAAATGCAAAGTAGACTACGAATTTTTTTATGTTTCCCTCCTGCTCTGCGATGAAAAGGCTGGAGAGAAGAGAGTAGATTACTAAGTAAACCTGCGAGGCGAGTATGCTTGCGGAAATGAGCGCGAGCCGTTGCTCGGGGGGAGTGGAAGAAATCAAAATGGCTTCTGAATTTTCAACACCCAAACCAGAAACTAAGTTTACGAACATGCCTAGGATTATTGGAACGATAATCCCACCTCCAAAGAGGAGCGTGTACTTCTGGAGCGCGAGCTGTGCTGAGCGCTCGCGTACGAGCGCGAACATTTTGAAAATGTCTTCCGCGGTTTCACTTAGCGCGCTGTGCATGTTGGCTCCTGTTTGGTAGCCTTGAATGAGCAGAGTTATTGCCCTGCGCAGAAGGGGGCTGTTGTTTCTGTGAGCGATTTCCTGCATAGCAGAAACTACGCTCGCGCCTGCTTCTACCTGCTTTGAAGCCATTGCAAACTCGCGCGAAAGCTCGCCGTAGCCGCTCTCGCCTATTGAATGAAGCATGCGCTCAACAGCAACGCTTTCCTGTGAGGAAGCTGCATGAAAAAGAGCGTCGGGAAGAAATGTTTCTAGCTCGCGCTTTCTATTTTCGAGTTTGTAGTGCAGATAGAAGTAGAAGAGAAAGGGAACTGCGAATGCGATGAAAGCGAAGTAGAAGAGTAGCGGAATGAAAAGGGATATGAATAGAAGGAGAACTGCAAGGAAAAATGAAGCAAGCGCAAGAGTTGCGAGCAGACTGCGGAAGTTTTGCTTAACCCCCAGTGAATTAAGAATTTGGGTCAGCTGCGAGTTTTCTTCGCGAGAAAGAAACCCGGGCAAAGAGGAATTTGAATAACTTGGAGATTGCATGCGTATCATCATTATTATTGCAATGTTTGCAAGGGGGAACGCGAGGAGGTAAAGAAGCCATATGTCGAGAGGCGAGAAGGAAATGTCCATGAAAGTCGAACCGACTATGAGGTACGCCTGGAAAAGCGCGGGCAAAATGCAGGAAACTGCGATGAAGAGAAGCCCTAGAAACGCGAGCTTTGAAGAAAATTCGCTCGCGCGTGCGCGTTGAACTGCAATCATTTCGTCTGCAAGAGATTTTAGCGAAGCGCCGGAGCCGCCTGTTTCATAAGTTGTTGCCATCTGCGAAATCGAGCGCTTTACCAAAAGCGAGTCTACATTTTCCGCAAAAGCAGAAAGGGCGCGCGGAATGCTTGAACCTCCGGACTCAACTTCATTGATTATTTTTTGGAATTCTGATGAAAGAGAGTTGTCAAGCTCGCATGCGCGCCTCAGCGCCTGCTCAAATGGAGTGCGCATGTTCAGCTCAACGCCAATTGCACGCAAAGTCGCTGGCAGATCTGATTCAAGACGTGCAGCGCGGGAGCGCTTTGCGCGTGTCGGGTATCGTTTGAGCGCGAGAAAAAGCAGAGCAAATAAAAGAAGAAATAAAACTAAGCTGAGTACTGAATCTGAAGTAAATGCAAAAATTAGAATTGCAAAAAGAAATGCGAGAAGAAGTGCTGAACCCAAAGAGAACGACAGATATGCGCGCGGCTTAAAGAGAAGATTGGCTTTCTTCAGTTCACTGCGCATCTGCTCAACTGAAGAGTCTGAAAAAACTGGCTCGAGAAATTGGAAAACAGTTCCAAGCTCGTCCATTAGGCTGCTCATGGGGCAAACCTCTTTCTGAACTCCTTGTCAAAAGAAAGCTTCTGAATTTGGCTGACGCTTTCTAGGAAGTTGACGTCTTTTTTCGCGAGAGATTCAAGGAAGTTTTTCCTGAGCGCAAGCTCGTCTTCAAGCTCTTTCTGCGAGATGTTGAAGCTATTTTTTAGGCGCTCAAGAAGAAGCGAGGAAGAGAACGCTTTCTCTATTTTTTCCAGCGAATCTGATGAGTGCGAATAGCGGAAAAGAGGAGTAAGCTTAGGGGGCTCATTTTCGTTTGGCTCTTTCTCAAGCTCTGCGATTTCTACAACGCGCCGAATTTCTTCTTTCTTCGCAAGTTTGGGGTTGTAGCAAAGCATGCGTCTTTGGACTAGAATCAAATCAAGCGAGCATAAATCAATGGTTGCGATTCCCAAACGCTGCATTCGCGTGAGCGCTTCGCGCGCAGACTGCGCGTGAAAAGTTGCGTAGCTTCCGCGCGCTTGTCCGCTTAAAATTGTTTCAAAGAGTGCAGAAACTTCATCGGGTGTGCGTACTTCACCTACGATTACGCGGTCTGGGCGCATGCGCAAACTGTCGCGCACGAGCTCGCACATATCGATTCCCAACTCGTGGTTTGAAACTAGTTTCACCTGGTGCTCGTGAGGGATATTAATCTCAGGCGTTTCTTCCAAAATGAGTATACGCTCGTCAGCTGGAACGAATGAGAAAAGAGCATTCATTGTCGTAGTTTTTCCGCTGGCAGTGTTTCCGGCGATTACAATGGAAAGATCTGCCTGCATAAGCAGCCAAAGAAGCGCAAGGGACTCAAAAGAGAACGTGCGTGAAGCCGCCAATTCGGGAGCTGAAAATGGATTTTGGCGGAATTTTCGTATTGTCAACTCAAGCTCGGAAAGAGGAGGAACTGAAGCATGCAGGCGCGAGCCGTCGGGGAGCACTGCATTTATGCGCGGATTTCCGAGCGTAACTCGCCGTCCAAGCGGGCGCGCCATTTTGTTTATTGCATCAATCGCAGTGTTTGAATTTGTGAATCGGCAGTTGGTTTTCAGCCAGCCTTTCTTTCGCTCGTAAACATAGATAAACTTGTTTGCGCCAACTACTGCAATTTCCTCGAAATTCGGGTTTGCTAAAAGAGGGTCCAGAACGCCGTAGCCGAAGGTGTGCATGAGCGCAATTTCTACAAGATAATCAAACTGCTTTTTTTCAACTAGAAGTGAGTTTTCAAGGCAGTAGTTTTTGGCAAGCTGAGCGAGCTGTTTTTTAACACCGTCGCGGTCTTTCTCAACTGGGTGCATTTTTGAAAGCTCCGTGAATTCGCGCGCAACTGCGAGCACAACCGACTCTTCTTCATTAGTGAGCTCTGGAAGTGCAACTGTGTAGTCTGCGCTCTCTTTTTTTATCTCCCACCCTAGCGACTCAAGCTTTTCCTCAAGCATAAAGAGCGCATCTTCGGGGCAGTGCTTTATACATTTTGGTTCGCCCATGCAAAGGTCGCATTTGATTGCCTTCTTGTTTTGAATTAAAATTGCGCCGGCTGGACAAGCAGAAACACACTTCTTGCATCCGTCGCATTCCTCGGCGTCTATTACTAAAATTCCTTTTTCGACTTTTATCGCATTTTGCGGGCATACGAGTTTACATGGCGCAGTTTCTGGAGCGCATTGCTGGCAGTTCAAGAACGAAAGAGAGTTAGGAGAATAAGGACATTGGAGAAGACACGCTTCGCATTTAGTGCAGCGCTCTTTGCTCAACTCTAGTTTTATGGACCCACCTCTTGTTACTCAGAAAAATCCAAAGCGTCCCCGAGCTCTATTTTCTTTTTTGCCGCGTACCCTGCTGGAAGCTCAATAAGATATTTTGCAGGCTTGCGCGGAGCAATATATGGCTTAAACGGCGCAATTTCGCGGATTACTTCAGTTACTCGTTTCTCGCGGTCAAGAAAAACTGCATCAAAAGAAAGGAAGACGAAAAGCGAGTGTATTGGCTGAACTTTTTCTTCATCGAAGATGAAAAGAATGGGGTCGATAAAATTCCTGCGGAACATCAGACCGCGGGCTCTGCTGAAAAGCGTGCGCGCCTTTTCTGTGCGCGCGCTTATTACGCGTTTTTTTGTTAAATTGAACAGCATGGCGATTACCTGCCGAACCTCCTCTCGCGCTCTTCGTATTCGTGAAGTATTTCTTTCAAATCCTCGCGAGTAAACTCGGGCCATAATTTCTCGCAGAAGAACAGCTCGCTGTAGGTTGTCTGCCAAGGCATAATTCCCGAAAGCCTGCGCTCGCCCGAGGTTCGAATCACAATGTCGGGGTCTGGAATGTCCGAAGTATAAAGGTATTTTGCAAAAGTCGCTTCGTCAATTTCGCTGATTTTTTTCGAGTTCAAATCGCTTATCGCAGCATTGCACGCATCGACAATTTCCTTTCTTCCTCCGTAGCCGAGCAGAATGTTGATTCGGTACTTGTCAAATTTTTCAGTTGCTTTTTCAAGCTTTCCTAAACTCTCGCGCACGTTTTGCGGGAAAAATTCGCGGCGCCCATAAACTTTCACGCGTATTTTTTCTTTCTCGAATTCCTGGTTTGCAAGAGCGTCGCGCAGTTTGATGTCGAACAGATCCATGAGCATGCCGATTTCATTTTTGTCGCGGCTCGTGTTTTCGGTTGAGAAGCCCCAAAGAGTAAGAATTTGGATTCCTTCTTCCTTGCACCATTTCAGCACGTCGCCTATTTTTGAAATTCCTGCTTCGTAGCCTTCAAGTAGGGATTTGTTGTTCTTCTTTGCCCAGCGACGGTTTCCGTCTGGAATTATTACTACGTGCTTTGGAACCATGGTTTAGCTTCCTCCCATTACTTATTTAGACGGCTATATTAAAAAATTTTGTATACAGGTCAAGAAACGGAATGTTGAGCTTTTTGAGCGCACCGAGCATTGAAGAAGGCTTGTCCATGTCTCCGTGCTCTTCTAGGAAGCGCTCTGCGCCTGCGCGCTTTGCAAGCCCGAAGTAGGAATTCAGCTTCTCGTCTGAAAGGGAGTCAACAAGCGCGCGGAGTTTTGAGTGGAGCTCCAAATCGTTTCCGAATTCTGCTCGCCATGCGCTTTCGTAGTTTAGGTGCTCGCCTTGCGCAGCAAGTTTGCCCGCAAGCTTTGCGCAGCTGCAACCGAAAACTACTCCCCCTCCGGTTGTTGCCTTCACTTGCCCTGCAGCGTCGCCTACGAGAAGCGCGCGCTCGTTCGCAGTTTGAGAGCGCGCCTCCATTGGAATGATTGAAGCATGGTAAGAAATTTCGTTAGCTTCTCCGAGAAGCTCGCGAACTGCAGGAAATTGAAGAAGAGAGTTAAATGAAGTTTTTGGAGAAATTCGCGCGCCTATGGATACTCCGACTCCTACGCGCGCCTTCTCCTCGTTGACCGGAATCACCCAGCCGAATAAGCCTGGAAAAAGCTCGTTGGAAAGAAAAACGTGGACGCTTTCGCGCTCGCTTAAGTGAAGCCCTTCAAACTCAGCTTGATAGCATGCAACGAAGCGAGTAATTTTTGGAAAATCGAGCGTGCGCGCAACAAAGGAGTTTGCTCCATCTGCTCCAATAATAAGCGAGTTGCTCGGAAGCTCGTGAATGCGCGCATTTAGTTTTATTTCAGCCCCTTCGCTTTCGGCTTCCTGCGAGCATAGCGTATCGAAGCGCGTTCTATCGAGAACGTGCGCCTTTGTCTCGCTGGATTTTATGTGCATTGTGTTGAAGAGAGGGGAATAGATGTTTACTCCGCGCACGCTGTTTAGAATTGATTCGCTGTAATCTATTCCAAGCGAGTCTAACCCTGTCTTGGAAATCAAGCCCGAGCAGCGCGCGGGCACTCCGATTTTTGAGTGCTCTTCGCATAGCAGAACGCGTGCGCTATTGCGCGCTGCCTCGCGCGCGGCCAAACAGCCGGCGGGGCCTCCGCCAACGACAACTACCTCATGCATAAAACCACACAATTAGAACGTTGAAGATAGAGGAGTGTAGTTATTTATAGGTTTGCTCGGCAATAGGTATGTGAGAGAAATGCTATTTTGTATGAGGTAAAGCAGAAGATTTGCCTTGTCGGTAAAATATCTCGTACGCATGGTGATAATCAATGGCAGCAGTTGACTTTATTTTAGCGGCAATTCCAGTAATTCTTTCCATCTTCATACCTGGATTTTTTATAGCTCTCGCGTTACTCAAGAAAACGGGAATTTCGCTTTTTGAAATCGCGTGTTTTGGATTTATACTTGGATTGATTGTTCCGCCTTCGTTCATATTTCTCGCGGCGCTTATTGGAATTCCATATTCGCTCGAGCTTGCAATTGGATGCGTTTCGCTTGCTACGCTGATTGGAATTTTGTGGTGCTGGAAGGAGAAGGCGCTCGAGTTTAAGCTTGAGGAACTAACAAAAATTGCTCCGCGCGAGGCGCTTATTTGGGGCGCGCTTGCTTTCTTCATCATTCTTGCATTCTACATACGCGTGCAGAGCATGAGCCCAACGTTCTATGAGTTTGACCCATATTATTACGACCAAGTGACGCAGTTCATATTGACGCAGGGAAGCGTTCCTCGCTTTGACGATTTGGCGTGGTTCCCTTACCTTGACTCGCACATAAACCCGCCCTTGACAAACTACTTGACTGCGACGTGGTATTCCATTTACACAAGCGGGCAGGGCGCGTATAACAATCACCTGCTTGCGATGGTTGCGGGAATTTATCCTCCAGTTGTTGGAGCACTTATCTGCTTCCTCATTTTCTCGCTTCTTTCGCGCGAATATGGGCGCGGAATCGGTTTAGTAGGCGCGGGCTTTGCCGCGATTGTTCCTAGAGTGATTGACAAGTTTCTTGCAGGAGAAAGCGAGCAGCAGCCTTGGGGAGTTTTTGCCGCGTTCTTCTTCTACGCAGCGTATGCGTACGTTATAACGAAGCGCGACACGCGCTTTGCAGTACTTGCGGCGCTTGCACTCGCAGCTGCTACGCTTGGCTCAAAGGGAGATATGCTTGCGTACATGGTGCTCGCGGGCTATATTGGCGTGCAAGCAGTTGTCAGCTACGTGCGCGAGAAGCTCGATTGGGAGTTCGTTAAACTCAACTTGATTGTGATTATGGGAGGGTTTGTTGCGCACTTCATAATGATGTGGTATTACACGCGCATAGATATTCCTGATCAACCGATTGCTGTTCTCGCGGCAATTGCATTCGCTGCGCTTCTTGTGAGCTATGATAAGCTTGGCACGGCGATGAATGAAATGCTTGGCTTGGGAAGCAAAAAGCAAAGCGCGCAGAAAAGCGGCTCGCAGTTTGTCAGCCGCCTTTCGTATCTTTCAGTAATAATAGTAGTTGCGCTCATTGGAATTGCAGCTTTGGAAGCACTGCATATTGTCTCGTTTACTTCGTATATTAACTCAGCGGTTGAACTTGCGAAGCCGTCGAGCGCGCTCATGCAGACAGTTGCTGAAGAGTCTCCGCAGTCAGACGAGTTTACGGATGCGGTGGGCTCGATTTTGGGAATGAAATTTACTGGAGTAGATTTGAAGGGCATCCCGCTTTTCCCAGATTCAACGCTTAATATGGTTCATGTAATTCTGGCGCTCGCAGGAGTTTCGCTTTTATTCACGCTTGCATTTGGTTCTGAGTTGAGCATATTCCTGGGTGTTATAATATTCCCAATTTCGTATGTCGGAATAAGAAAGAGCAAGTATGTACTTCATTTGAGCTATATGATTATAGTTGCACTTGGCACGCTTCTCGGTGGGATAAAGAAAGCGTTCGAGAAAATGAATTTAGAGGATGAAGTAATCAAGCTCGCGCCAGTTGCGTTTGGAGCAATTCTTTTGTGCGCGTATGCCCAAGAGCCGCTTTCGGTTTTAAGCGCTTCATTCAAGTATAATTCAGTAGATACGAACAACATGACTGCGGTGAATGCATTCTGCTCTGAAATGAGCGGAGCGAACCAGCGGGTCATTAGAATTTACTGCCAGAGAATTCCAGACTACTGGATGAATGCAATGAACTTCATAAGAGACGAAACTGAAAAGGACGCGCGCGTAATTTCATGGTGGGATTATGGGCACTGGATTAACTACTTTGGGGAGAGAGACTGCTTGACGAGAAACGACCACGCGCACCCTGAAATGGATTTGGAAGTCGCAGATAAATTCGTGGACAATACGCCGGAAGCGCTCGCTGAATACATGCGCGCGCACAACACGACGTATGCACTGTTTGACGTTGACTTAATCAACAAGTGGGGCGCGCTCAATTATCTTTCGTGCGTTTACAATAATGAAACGAACATGAGCATGGGCCCGGGAGGCTCGAACTGCGAAGCAGTGCACCGCCCCGAGACGATTTTCGTGCCAAAGATGCCGACGCAGAATGATATGTGTATAATAGGGGATCAGCAGTTCGCGAAAGCCTACTCAACGTTTGGGCAGGTTTACTGCATGGCAAGCGTGAAAACTGAAAGCGGAGATATTCAAGTGATGCTGAATCAGGATGGAACTTACAACAAAGCATTCTTCTCCTACCAAGGCGACACGGAGCTTTATGGCAGACAGGTTGCCATGTACTTAGTATGGTATCCAACTACGTGGTATGACGGAAGCTCGGGCTATGGAGACAGCGCTGGCAAAGGAGAATATTATAAATCAACATTCTACCAGGCGTTCTTCCTTGGAGAGCTTGAAGGATTTGAGCAGGTTTATCCAAAAGAGAATGCGCAGGGGCCGCGCTATGCTGTGAGAATTTTCAAGCTGAAGGAGTGAGTTTATGGAGCTTCTTTGCTTGAGCAATTCGTATGCGCGCGAGTGCGATGCGCGCGTAGTTGAAGTAGTAGAACCCAAGAAAGTCGTTCTTGATGTTAACTTGTTCTACCCGCGGGGCGGTGGGCAGCCGAGCGACAAGGGAAAATTGATGAAAGGAAGCGAGAGCTTTGAAGTTGTTAATGTTGAAAAGAAAGAGGGAAGAGTAATTCATGAAGTTGATAGAGAGGGCTTGAGCGTTGGAGACGCGGTGCACTGCACGCTGAATTGGGAAAGGCGCCATAAGCTGATGAGAATGCATACTGCAGCGCATGTTTTAGCTGGCGTGTTTTCAACTGAAACTGGCGCGCTGATTACTGGGAATCAGTTGGAAGAAGACAAGACGAGATTTGACTTTTCGCTCGAGAATTTCGACCGCGCGAAATTTGACGAGCTGGTGAAGAAAACCAATGAAGCAACTGCAAAGGGAGTTGACGTGAAAGTTTACTCGCTTCCGCGCGAGGAAGCATTCAAGATTCCAGGAATTGTGAAGCTTGCCGGCGCGCTTCCGCCAAGCATTTCTGTTTTGAGAATTGTTGAAATTACTGGAATGGATACGCAGGCAGACGGCGGAACGCACGTGAAAAACACGCGCGAAATAGGCAAAATAGGGATTCTGAATTTGGAGAACAAGGGCGCAAAAAACAAGAGAATTTATTTTACGCT
>JBDROI010000111.1:0-8445 GCA_043810245.1 Microcaldota archaeon | reverse complement strand
CCTTCTTTCCCATTCTCAACTGCACCAAATCTACGCCGTTGACAGCACATACTTTGTGCCTAACTCCTGGAATGCTCCCCATCTGCCCTCTCTGCGAGCCTCCCAGTCCTTCAATAGTCACTTCATCGTGCTCATCAATGTAGTTTATAGCGCGATCGCCTGGAGCGAATGCAGTTATAATTTTTCCAGAGCTGATAAGTTGAACGCGGACACACTTAATCAATCCAGAGTGCGGCTGCTTTTGCTCAAGCGCTTTCTTTTCAATAACAATTCCCTTCGCCTGAGGCGAGCCCTTAAGCGGGTCGTATTTATCTTTAAGCTTAAGCTTTTTCCTAGCCCATGGCTTCTTCAGCCAGCGCTGCTTCTGTCTTCTGTTTTTCAAATCTCTTCCGCTGAATTCTCCTCGTCCCATGATAACACCTTCAACTCAAAACATAAGCGAGCTGACATTCTAATATCTCATCTATCTTCCCGAAACCCTCAAATCCATTCCAAAACGGCGCTGCATGAGAAGTCTTCCCATTCTAATTCGCTCGCCGTTGCGCCCGATTGCGCTCCCGCGGTTTTGCGGGTCAACATCAACAACAGCCGTCTTGCTATTATTCTTCTCTTGAATATTTAAATTGTTTATGGGCACGGGCATAAATATGTTCTTAACAAATTCTTCGGCAGTTTCCGCGTGCTCCACGACGTAAACGCTTTTTCCCAGCTGCTGGCGCACCCTGCTTATCGAACTTCCTCCTTTTCCGATTGCGCGTCCAACATCTCCCTCGTTGACAACGAATATTATGAATTCCTTGTCAATTACGCAGTCCTTAACACCTGCGCCGGTAACACTTTCAAAAAATGTGATGCATTTCAGCTCGTCATTGCCTAGAGTTACCATCAAATCCCTTTATCTAATCTACTGCTTCTTTTTTCTCATTTCGAGCTTTGCCCCGAGCCGCTTTCGAACTAGGGTTCGAAACAAGCGCCTCGAGCACATTTGAGTTTCCTTCGTCAAATATGCCTAAAACTGCAACTGGGAACGGCTTTCCACAGAGCGAGCCAAGCTCCAACGATGTTCCTTCATAAACATAAACCAAAATTTCAGCCATCTTTGCGCTTCTTTCTACTTCTTCCTTTACCTCATTTGGGCAGTTGGAAGCAATTACTATTCCTTTCATGGCTCCGCGTGCAACCTTTTTCGCAGTGCCTCGCGCGCCAAACTCCACTTTTCCAGTGTCAACAGCCATTCTTATTGCTTTGTTTATGTCAACCATACTATCACCTTAATTACCTAATGATTCTCCTCATTTTCACCAGTCCAGTTCCTACGGGAATCGTCTGCCCTATAATGATGTTTTCAGCAACTCCAACAAGCTTATCCTCGTCAGCTCTAATTGCCGCAGAAATGAGATGCTTAAGCGTTTCTTCAAACGCCGCGCGTGCAAGAATTCCGGCTTTTTCACCGCTCAATCCATGCCTTCCAACGGATTTCACATGCCCATCCATTGTCATCGAGTCTGCAAGAAGCATAATGTGGCGGTCGTCAACGTCAAGTCCCTGAAGCTTCATGACCTGGCGCACTTCATTAACAATCGAAGCGCGTCCTGCTTCCACTCCCAAAACTTTCTCAATCTCGCGTATGTCATTCGTGTAGCATCTAGTCGAGTCTATTCCCTCCCACTTCATCACTTCCGCGAGATTCGAGCCTCCTGTTCTAATAATATACTCGCCGTTCTTTTCCTTGGTTATTACAGAACGCGAGATGCCCTTTATTCCTTTCAAATGCAAGTCCTTGAGCTTAGTAGAAATTCTTCTTATCGCGCGCAGTGAACCGTCTTTCACTTTTATTATAATCTTATTTTCTCTAGACTCGACTTCGCCCGCGCTGTTTGTGCGTACCTTCTTCCTCACGTCTTCGAGTTCAAGTGCCTCCTCCTTAAGTCTCTTCAGGTCAAGCTGGATGATAATGTGCTTTTCTTCAAAATTTTCGCCAATATCCCCAACTTTTGAAAGAAGTACGCTTTCAATCGATTCCGCAATTTTGCGCGCCTTCTTCTCATCAAACGCATTCTTTTCATCGAGGTGAAGTTCCATAAGTGCTTTCTTTGGAGTTCGCCTTGCGTCTACAATCTCAATCAATCTTGGCAGACCCATGGGGACATGCTCTGCTACTCCTGCATAGTGGAAAGTTCTCATAGTCATCTGAGTGCCTGGTTCTCCAATCGACTGCGCGGCAACTACGCCTACAGCTTCCCCAGGTGTTATTGCATCAATAATTTTTTTCTTAGTTTCAACCATAGTCTCACTCAAATTTACTCGCGCTCAGGCCCCTGCGACGCTTCCTCTTTTGCGCGCGCTCTTTGCGGGTCTTTTCCGTCGCCTCCGTACCTGAACTGCACGAGAATTCCTCGCGCGTCTCTCACCGTGGTATCTCGCTTCACAACGATATCCTGAAGTGCGTTAATCAATCTGCGTTGCATGTATCCAGAGCGCGCAGTTCTAATAGCAGTGTTAACCAGCGATTCTCTCCCTCCCATAGAGTGGAAGAAGAATTCCTTTGGATTCAGTCCATTTCTGAAAGACGAAACCACAAATCCTCGAGCTTCTGCGCCCAAATCCCCTTTCTTAAAGTGGCTTAATGGGCGATGTTTATATCCTCGAATAATTCGTTTGCCTCTTACAGCCTGCTGCCCCACCATCGCAGCCATTTGAATTGCGTTAAGTATGCTACCACGAGCTCCAATCTTTGCCATAAGTATGGAAGTGTTCTCCATTCCAAGGTGCTTCTCAATTACCGAGCCGCAATTGTCTCTCGCTACTGAAAGCACGCCCATGGCGCGCTCCTCAAGCGTTTCCCTAAGCGATCTTCCCGGAAGCCTCTCCAGCGTCTTGTTCTTATACTGCATCACAAGCGCATCGGTTTCCTTCTTTGCCTGCTCTGCAATGTCGCTCACTTTCTTCGCCGCTTCCGGAGGAAGCTCGTAATTGGAAAGGTCTACTGAGAATCCGTGCAGTGTAATCATTTCAAGCACAATTCTCGTTGAGTTGTCAATGAACTCACGAACCGCATCCGAACCATTGTCGTAGGCAATGCGTTCAATAATTTCGTTTTCAAATGCCTTGCTTTCAATTGCTCCAGTGAGCAGTTTTCCGTTCTTTACCGAAATAAAAGCATCAAACTCGCACTTTTCCTTCTTGCATTCCCTGCACTTTCTGCACAGCTTTGATTTGAGCTGGAAGCTGAGCGTTTCAGGAAGCAGCATTGAGAAAATTAATTTTCCAGAGAATTTTCCTCCTGCGCGATCAGCTTTTGGAAGTTCGTTGATTCCTGCAATTGCGAGCAATTGGCACGCCTGCGCTTTCGTAAACTCAGTTGTTGCTTTAGTCAAGAAGTAAGCTCCAGAAACATGGTCTTCCTGCGGTTTAACAAGCGCATGCCCGTGTCTTGGAGAAATCACATGGTCTTGCACTTTCATGAGCACTTCTGCTTCAGCTCGCGCCTCCTCAGTTTGGAGCACGTGCAAGTTCATTTCGTCTCCATCAAAGTCCGCATTATATGGAGTGCAGTCAGCAAGGTTTAATCTAAACGACTTTCCCGGCAGTATTCTTGCTCTGTGGCACATAATTGAAATCCTGTGAAGCGAAGGCTGCCTGTTGAAAAGCACAGTGTCTCCGTCTTGAAGCTGTCTCTCAATAATATACCCGCTCGTGAGCGAAGTTATAATTTCCTCAACGCTCTTGTCCGTAACCTTCTTCCTTCTTCCGTCAGGTCTAATAACATAAACTGCAGTAGTATGTCCGTTTTCTCCCTTTATCAGCTTCTTGCACTCTTCCAAATTCCAGTCTGTCACATGAATGGGAACAGTAAGCTCTTCAGCAATCGGGTGAGGAACTCCAACCTCGTTTATTCCAATGTTTGGGTCAGGAGAAATTACAGTTCGCGCTGAGAAATTAACTCTTTTTCCGGAAAGATTGTATCTAAATCTTCCTTCTTTTCCCTTAAGCCTCTGCGAAAGTGTTTTCAGTGGTCTTCCAGATCTATGCCTTGCTGGAGGAATGTTTGCCGTTTCATTGTTGAAGTAAGTAGTAACGTGGTACTGCAGAAGCTCCCACAAGTCCTCAATAATCAGCTGAGGGGCACCCGCATTAATATTTGCCTCAAGTCGCTGGTTAATCCTCATTATATCTACGAGCTTGTGGGTCAAGTCGTCTTCAGAGCGCTCTCCAGTTTCAAGAGTAATCGAAGGGCGTACAGTAACAGGAGGTACGAGGAGTGCAGTTAGAACCATCCACTCCGGGCGCGTATACCCTGGGTCAATTCCCAGCTGCCTCAAATCGTCGTCTGGAATTTTTGAAAGCGCATCGCGCACTTCAATTGGAAGCAGCATTCTCGTTCCTTCGTAGAATGTTGTTGGTTTCTCAAACTTTACTTCCGCCTGTTTCGCTTCGCAGTGCGGACATTTTCCAACTTTCTTGCTTTTAAGAAGCGCACTTTCAACTTTCTCTTCAGAAATTGCAATCGCGTACTGCTGCGTCTCGCGCTTTGGAACAAGGATGCGCCTGCACGAACCGCAGGTTGCCTTCAGAAGTATGTAAATTATCTTTGAAAATTCCGGATGTATTACTGGTCTTACAAGCTCAATGTGCGTAAAGTGCCCGGGGCATGTTCTTATTTTTCCGCCGCAGGTTTTGCACTTCAAACCTGGATCTATAACTCCCATTCGCTGATCTACCAAACCGCCGTCAATTGGGTAGCCGTCCTCGTTGTAGGTGTCTGGTATCGTTATCTTCGCCGCAGAAAGCTTCCTAATCATCTCTGGAGAGAAGAGGGAAAATTTTATGTAATCAATCATTTTTTCTACAACCAATTCCTCACCCTAGTATTATTATCAACGATTTCTAATTTCTACGATTTATCTCTTGCCATCAATCTCGGGAATATCCCAATTGCCTTGATTTCTTCAAGCAGAAGCTTGAATGCATAGCTCATCTCAATCGGCTCAAGCTCTACAGAATCGCAGAGCGGGCAGTATGTTCTGTTTCTAATATAGTCATGCACTCCAATGCTTCCGCACTTTGAGCACACAAGCTCAGTAGTCTTGTCCGATTCTTCGAGCAGTCTTTCTCTAATCACCATGCTCGCACCATAGCCAATTAAGCAGTCTCTTTCCATTTCTCCGAACCTCAGGCCTCCTTCTCTTGCTCTTCCTTCAGTCGGCTGGTGGGTAAGCAGCTGAACCGGACCTCTGCTTCTCACGTGCATCTTGTTTGAAACAAGGTGATGCAGTTTCTGGTAATAAATAACTCCAATAAATATTTCGCTTTCAAGCGCTACTCCAGTGACTCCATCGTAGAGAATTTCCTTTCCAGTTGACTCAAATCCGTGCTCCTTGAGCGTTTTCTTGAATCCCTCTTCGCGGTCTCCGCTGAACATGCTCGCGTCAACGCTCTTTCCAGTGAAGCACGCTGCCTTCGCTCCAAGCATTTCAAGAATATGCCCAGCAGTCATACGCGAAGGAATTGCGTGCGGGTTAATCATCAAATCAGGAACTACTCCGTCTGCAGTGAATGGCAAGTCTTCCTGCGGTGCAAGCAGACCAATAACTCCCTTTTGTCCGTGCCTCGAAGCGAACTTGTCTCCGCACTCGGGTATTCTCACGCTTCTCACCTTTACTTTCACGAGCTTGTTGCCCGCAGGGCTTTCAGTAAGCATAACAGAATCAACAATTCCGCCTTCTCCTCCCTTAACAGTTACGGAATTCTCGCGCTTCTTTTCTTCAGTAATTCCGAAAGTTGAAATTTCCTCCAAGAATCTCGGAGGCGAGGTTTTTCCAACTAACACGTCGCGCGTCTTCACTTCGGTTTCAGGAACAATAACTCCGTCCTCGCCGAGCTTGCTGTACATTTCTTCTTCTCGGTAGCCGGAAACAGTTGGCTGAGGAATTTCGAACTTGTCTTTCTGCCCGCCTGGGTAGCGTCTCTCTTCCGTCTCGTAAGTTTTGTAGAATGCGCTTCTTCCAAGCCCTCGCTCAACTGCGTTTTTGTTGATTACAACACCGTCTCCCATATTGTATCCGCGGTAGCTCGTAATTGCAACAACAAAGTTTTGTCCAGCTGGCTTGTTCTGAAGCTTCATGTGATCGTAAGGCGCAGTTCTCGCAATCGGCCTCTGCGGGTAAAATAAGAAGTGCGCGCGCGAATCCATCCTGAAATTAAAATTAGCTGCGTATAAACCAAGAGTCTGCTTGCTCATTGCGCATGCCATTGTGATTCTTGGAGAAGAATTATATTCTGGGAAAGGAAGCTGTGAAACAGTTACTCCGGTTATTGACATTGCGTCGACTTCAACATGCGTGTGCTCATTGCCAATTTCGCTCTCGGAAGAGGCAACGCGCGCGTGGCTCCCCTCTTCTTCAGCATCCAAATATTCTATTACTCCCATCTTAATCAAATCATCCCAGGAAATCTCTTTTCGTTTCAGTTTGTCTCTCATTTCCTGAGTTAGCTTTGATTTTCCTTTTTCGACAGCTATGCATGGTCTTCGCGCTCTGCCTGCATCCGTATTAATATTAAGTTCAAGAGTTCGCGCTTCATAAGCGAAATTCACTTCGGAGCTTATTTCGTTTTTTCTTCTCATCTCGCGAAGCATTTTCACTAGTTCATCGCCATTCTCTCTGAATCCCATAAGCCTGCCGTTCAAATAGACAGCAGTTCTTTGCTCGCCTTCAATATTGAATCGTTTTTTCTTTTTTTCAACCATGAAAACCGCCCAACTTAAATTTTAACATCAAGCTTTCTCAGAATCTGTTCTACATTTCCCTCTTCTTCGCCTATGGAAATCTCGCAAAGTATTGCCATGTTTTTCACGAGAGCGCACGAAGGTCCTTCAGGCGACTCGTTGGGGCAAAGTTTTCCCCAATGTGTTCCATGCAAGTCGCGCGCCTTGAAGTGCGGGTGCTTTCTGCTCAACGGAGACATGATTCTTCGCAAGTGCGAAAGCGTTGAAAGGTAGTTTGTTCTGTCAAGCAGCTGAGAAACTCCAGTTTGTCCCGCTATCCAGTTGCCCGTTGCCATCGAATACTTTATTCTCTCGCTCAAAGCATCAGGCCTCACAATTGTTTGAACAATAAGTTTCCTTCCTCTTGCAGTTGCTCTTTCAACCTGATAAGCAATATCCTTTATCAGGAACTGGAACGCATACCTGAAGAGCTCTTCCATCAGGTTGCCCGTGATCTTGATTCGCTTGTTCGCGTAGTTATCCTTGTCTTCTTCAGGTATTTTGTTGTTCGCCAATCTAATTGCTTTTTCTGTCATCTTGCACAAATAGTAAGCCTTTGCAATTCTGTTCTGCGGTTCAACTCCAAGATGCGGAAGCAGATACGTATCAAGCAGAATTTCGACTCTTCGCGTCCTGTACTCCTTTGCCTGCCCCGGCGCTGCTCTCTTGCTGAGCGCGTCAAGCGAGTCTTCCTGCCCTTTAGTCTCGTCAATTTCCAAGTTAAGCAGAATATCGTCGCGTACAATGGGCTCTCCTGCAAATGCTTTCAAAACGTCTTCGTTCTTGCTCAATCCAAGCGCTCTCAAAACCATTATCAAGCTCAAATTAGTAGGCGCTGCCGGGAATTGAACTGCAAGAACTCCTTCCTTTGTTCTCTCAACCACGCATCGCGTTCTGAATCCAAATCTCGTTGAGAAAACCTTTGAAGTTATTATTGCCCCGTCCTTTTCCTTTGAAACCATTATTCGGTTTGGAGCCAAGTCTTCGATTCCAACGAGCACACGCTCGCTTCCATTTATAATAAAGTAGCCTCCTGGGTCGTCAGGGTCTTCGCCGGAAGCAATGAGCTCGTCTTTGCCCATTCCTTCCAAGTGGCAAAGCTTTGAATGAAGCATCACTGGAATTTCGCCAATGAACACTTCTGCATAACCGCGCCTCTCAATTCCATTAACAACCGGAACCATTTCCAGGAAAACAGGAGCAGCGTAAGTAAGATCTCGCAAGCGCGCTTCCATCGGCTCAATTGCCCTTCGCGAGCCGTCAGCCTCGACAACCATTGGTTTTTCCAGGCGCACGCGGCCGAATTTCAGCTGATATCCTTCTACATTAGGCTCGATTCCGCCAACTCGGTCAACAACTCGCTGAATCCCAAACTCAACAAACTTGTTGTACGAATCAAGGTGTTGTCTAACAAGCGCGTTATCCCTAAAATATGATTCTAACAGCTCTTTCCCCATGTTAACCACATATATTCGCGCTTAAAACCCCTTCTTCAAAAGGGGCAACTGCGCGTTTATCCTCTCTAAACATAATTTCTACTTGCAAGCCCGCACCTTTAGGCGCAGGTATGCCGCCTCACTTTATAACTAATCGGTAGTACTCGTTTGTGCCTACAGTTTCCTTTCTGATAATTCGAACTACGTCGCCCACTTTACAGTTTATGGCTTTGATAACTGGAT
>JBDROI010000110.1:0-17273 GCA_043810245.1 Microcaldota archaeon | reverse complement strand
TGAGCTTGCCGCTTTTGAACCCGCTTAGAATTGCATTTACTTTGTCCAGACTTTTTGGAGGATGACATTGCTGAACCTTTCTTCCGATTACGACGGGAGAACGCGGAAAAATGTCGCGCTTCTCGCCCTTGTTGAAGTAGCGCACAGTGTCTTCGCTGTCTATGAAGGAAAATTCGAATGGAAACGCATCCAAAAGCGCGTCAAGTTCTTTTTCGCTTAATCTTCCAACCATGCAAATCAACTCCCTCTTTGTTTCGTTCGTCAGAACTCAAGATCCGGCAGGCTGATGCCTGGCGTCTCGTTGAGCTCTTCCTCGCTCCTTGCAGTCGTTCGTCAGAACTCAAGATCTTCCTCACAGCAGTAAAACTGCTCGGAACTCATAGGTTTCATCATCCGCTTAGAACTAGGAAGAAGAAGAAATAATTATCTTTTGCATTCTCCGCTTGGGAAATAGGAGTACTTTTCTACATTATAGAAGCGAAGAATTTCCTGCGTAGAAATGATGGCGCCGAAGCGGCTGCGCAAATCAAGAGTAAACTCGCGGAGCGCGCGGACTCCTTCAAACTCTGCATCAATCAGCAGGTCGTATCTTCCGAAAGAATCTATTGCGCGCAGAACGTTTGGATATGTTTTGAGATATGCTGATAAGCTGTTCTTTTCTTCTGCAGAAGGTGCGTGCAGTCTTAGAAGCAGGCGGTAGAAATTATAGCCAAGAAGCTCTGGGTTTAAGCGCACAGAGTAGCCCACGATTACTTCATTTTCAATGAGTTTCTTCAGCTGGTAATGAAAGATGCGCGGAGAAAGCTTCGCGAGCTTTGCAGATTCTACGAGCGAGAGCCGCGAGTTCACGCTTAGCACGCGTAGTACTTGGGCTTCTGTATCAGTAAGCTTGAGTGAAAGGGGCTTGCCTCCAGTAATTGCAGGAATAGAAATGTCTTCAAACTCTTCTGGAGCGAGCAGGTATTTGCGCCCAAAATGCGAAGATTGAAGATGGGTCGTTATGGTGAAATCTGCTATGTTGTTCTGGAATAAGCGCTGTGCTTTTGTGAACTCTTCGTTGAAGCCGAAGATGTTGTCGACCAAGAAGCCGACTCCCAACTCCCAGTTGCCCTCGCACGTGAAAACAATGTTAGTATTTGGAAGCTTGCAGAAATAGTCTACGATTTCCTTTTCTCTTTTTGAATCAACTTGTCTAAAACGGAAGTAAACTGTATAGTTGACTAAACCGAATTTCTTGTAGTCAATGAGCGTAACGTAGGAGCTTATGAGTCCGTTCTTTTCATAATTTTTTATTCTGTAATCAACCAACTGCTGGGACGTATTAAGTTTTTTTGCAATTTGCGTGAGAGGCTGCCTGGAGTTTGAATCCAACTGGTAGAGAATTCGCTTATCAGTTAAATCCAACTGAATTGGTTCTGCCACGCTTTGTATATTCTTCAAGAAGTATATAAATTTTGTGGTTTTTACCAAAAATTCGAGGAGAAGCTCTTAAATAGGTGGGCGTATAAGCGGCGCGCGTGTAATTATTCTGTTTCGTTTTGTTAATACTCCAAAAAGGCATGCATAAATTGTCTTTTTACCAAAAATTAGCTCCCGAGTATTAATATAAAAGCCAAAACAATTCTCTCACGGGATGGAGATGAAGAAAATGAATGAGTGTGGTGAGGTGGTAAATATGGGGGAAACCATGAGAGTGGTTGGAGACATCGTCCTCCTTTCAATTGCTGCCTTTTTGGGCTTTGGAAGCGGAGACGGAAATGAGAAAGAATATGTAAAAGTTGGCAAGAAGAAGTGGGAGGAAGAAGCATACATAAACCAGGATAGATGCGGGTATTGCGGGATAGCGATTAATGGGGGAGCGTACTACCACGGACACCATGTGTGTGACTCTTGCATAGGCTTTGTTGGGAAATTCTGAGTTCGCGTCGGAGGAGGGGCTAAAACGGAGGAAACCTGCGCCCCTGCCTCCCTCGCGCTGTTTATTTTCTTCATGGTTTAGGTTCGAATTTCGATGCTCAAAGAATATAAATCCTAAAAGCCATAAGAAATTCAATGACCACCGCACATAAACAGCCGCGTGTTTTGGGCATAGGAGCTTCAACGTTTGACATAGTAGCACGATGTTCGCAAAGCGAGCTTAAAAGCTATGGATTTACCCGAGGTAAATCTAGTTTGCTTGCGGGTTCTGAGTTTGAAGAAATGTTAATGGAACTTAAAAGAGGCAAACGAGTTGTTGCTGAATGTTTGGGGGGCAAGGTACGCAATACACTCGAAGGCCTGCGCAGAGCGGCAAATGGCAACGGAGAAAATGCATATGTATGCGCAGTCGGCAGTGACAAAGAATCCGCGCGGTTTGTGAATGGGTTGGAAAAAGCTGGGATAAACTCGCTTCATAGCTCCAGAAAGAAGTGCAGAATCGGCAAAACGATCGTGTTTGTTGACGAAGAACGCGAGAGAACACTTGCATATACGAACGGAGATGCTGAAGAACTTGCAATTAATGAAGTTAGAATGCATGAAAAAACATTAAAGAATTCGGAGGTTCTTCTTGCTTCCAGCTTGAGCGCGCGCTCAAAGGCGCCGATTGGGGAAGCTGTGAGGCATTTGATGACAGTTGCAAAAGAGAATTCGGTGCTAGTTGCACTAACTGTTGAGTGCTCAAAAACACTTGGCGCAGAGCGCGCAGAAGTCATAGAGATTTTACGGAATGCAGATATTTTATTTATGAACGAGAGCGAGGCGCTTACAATTACGCAGGAAATCCATTTAGAAAACGCGCTTGGGAAGCTCAAGGAAGTTTCACCAGTGGTTGCAGTCGTAGGGCATGGAGCGAATTACGCGTATGTTCAGCATGATGGGTATACGTTGATGATACGCATAGAAAACGAAAACCGAGTTGACAATACGGGTGCGTGCGACTTGTTCGCGTCAGGTGTGCTTCTTGGGCAGATGGAAAAACTTGGAATTGAAAGGACTGGGAAGATTGCAGCTGGACTTGTTTCGGAAGTAGTCCAAAGGTTTGGAGCGAGTTTTGTAGAGTTAGAAGAATAGAAACTACTTGTGTTTTTCAGTCTCGCTTTTTACCAGCTCGCTAAGTTTTTTGCTTAATTCGACTTTGTAAGCAGAAGCTTTGCGAAGAGTCTTCAAGCTTTCTGGAAGCGAACTCATTTGTACGCGGACGCGAGCTCGTATTTCCTCGAGCGAAGGAAGCTTGCCCGCGAGCTTTCCGTTTTCGATTAGTTTTATGAGCAGAGGTTCTCCATCAATAGTTTCTTCTTCGAGCGCAATGACGTCTTTGAGGAATTTTTCCTCGCGCGAAATTCGGTAAACCTGCTTTTTTCCCGGAAGCGTAGCTTTTCCAGAGCTTAATTTGAGAACTGGCTTGTTTGCTCCGCTTGAATCTGCAATTTCAGAGAGTTTGTAGTTGCAGTTGAGAGAAGGCGCATCTGAGGAAGTAACCAAGTTAGTTCCAACTCCGAATGCATCAATGCACGCTCCTTCTTCAAGCATCTTCTCAATTTTGTATTCATCTAAATCTCCGCTTGCAAATATTTTTGAGTGAGTTAAGCCGGCGTTGTCAAGAATTTTGCGCACTTCCTTGCTGAGCTCAACCAAGTTTCCGCTGTCTATGCGGACGCCTTTGAAAGCAAAACCTTTTTTCTCAAGTTCAACTCCGACACGTGCTGCATTGCGCGCGCCTTCAAGCGTGTCATAGGTGTCTATTAAAAGGAGGCACTCGCTCGGGAAAACGCGCGCGTAATCTTTAAACGCAGAAATTTCATCGGCATAGGAAAGAATGAATGAGTGCGCAACTGTTCCATAGATTGGAATTCCAAATTCTTTTCCTGCGAGAACGTTTGAAGTCCCTGCAAAACCTGAAATATGGGAGGCGCGCGCAGCTTTCATGCCAGCGTCGCTTCCGTGCGCTCTTCTCAAACCAAACTCAACGCACATTTTTCCTCGCGCGGAATTTACTACTCGCGCAGCTTTTGAAGCAAAAAGAGTTTCGCATCCGATTGTATTGAGCAGGAATGTTTCGATAATTTGGGCTTCTGGAAGCGGAGCTGTTATGCGCAGAATTGGCTCGCGGGCGAAAACTGGAGTTCCCTCTGGAACTGCGTAAACGTCGCCTGTGAAGCGCAGATTTTTTAGAAATGCAAGAAAATCTTCGGAAAACTTTTTCGTGCTTCTCAAATATTCCAAATCAGCGTCTGAAAAACGAAAGTTGAGAAGGTAGTCTACTGCCTGTTCCAAACCGCAGGCAATTAGAAATGCGCGCTCTTTTGGAAGCTCGCGAACGAACAAATCAAACGTTGCAAGTTCGGTGCGCTTGCTTGAAAAATAGGCGGCGCACATAGTAAGCTGGTATAAGTCGGTAAGCAGAGAATTCTCTGGGTTGGCAGGTTTTTGGGCGCACACAAATCTCGCCTTCAGCCGAACATTGAACCGAAGCCTGCTTCTGCCGCGTTTTCTTCTTCCTGAATTGACGCAATTATTTTTTCTTCGGTTTCATTCTGTGCGCGCTTTACGCTCGCAACTTCTTTGAACTTTTCTTCTGCGAATTTGAAGAAGTCGGCTTCGGCTTTGAAATAGAGATAGTATTTTGCGGCGTCTGCACCAAGAGTTTTGCCTTCCTTCAGCTTATACCCTACGCGCGAGAAACTCTTTTCAGAGTATGGATCTGCATCCAGGATTTTCTTGAGCTTTGCCTGCTCCTTTGATTCAACTTCGTATACGCGTGCTTCCATTTAAATCACCAACGCTTATTATTTTAGAGCCTCAGGAGAGATCTTCAACGAAGTTGAAGGCATTTTGCCAGCAAAATCGTGTTTGAACTCTCGACCTACTGTTTCCCCGCCGAACCCAGGGGGCACATCCCCCTAGGTTTGAGGTTCCTCCGTAACCCCCTGTGAGGAACACTTATAAGGGAGATGAATATGAGTGCGTCGTTTCTTTCTTTTCATTAAAGTTTTCTTTCTTTTCGCGAAAAGAAAGAAAAGTTTACGAGACAGTCGCTCTACCAAGCTGAGCTACTGAGGAATATACGCCGAGGCTGGGAATCTCAAACCTAACGACAGGTTTTGTATAAAACCTTTTTGCTAAAAAGGTTTTTTGAACTCAGACTGCCCCGAAGGGCAACCAGATTGCACGAAGGGTTTTTGGTTAAGCTTTTTTCCAAAAAGCTTACTCGAGTCTGGCGCGTTGCCGGATTCCGCCACCTCGGCGTGTGCTTATTATATGACACCCTTCTTTATTAAAAGTTCTGCTATTAGAACGGAATTGCCTGCTGCACCTCTAATTGTGTTGTGCGAAAGGCAGGTGAAGCGAAGTCCGTTTTCGAAAACATTGTCTTTTCTCACGCGCCCAACGCAGGTTGCCATTCCGCGCGCCCTCTCGGGCGAACCTGCGTATCGATCTAGGCGAGGTTGAGGTCTCGTTGGGTCTTCGAAGACTATGAGCGGTTTGATTGGAGCTGTTGGAAGCTCCAAGCCTGCAATTGGGGATTTGAAGCTCGCCATGGCCTTCTTTACCTCTTCGGGGTCTGCTTTTTGCTCAGTTTCTACGAAAGCACATTCCAAATGCCCCTCAAGCGTTGCAACTCGGTTGCAGGAGGCTGAAACGCGTATGTTTGCGGGATTGCGAGGCGCTCCAAGTATTTTCAAGGTTTCCTGCTCCACTTTTTCGTCTTCGTTTTTAATGAATGGAATCACATTGTCGATTATTGCCATCGAAGGAACTCCGTCGTAGCCGGCTCCTGAAAGCGCCTGCATTGTTGAAACGATTACGCTTTTTAGCCCGTATGTATCTTGAATGGGCTTTAGCGCCATCATTAAACCGGTTGTCGTGCAGTTGGGTTTTTTGTAGATTTTTCCGCTCCAGCGCGCCTTTTGGTCGTCTGCTAAAACAATATGCTCGGGGTTTACTTCTGGAATCAAAATTGGAACGTCTGCATCTGTTCGAAAGCAGGATGCTTCGCTCACTATTATTTTGCCTTTCTGCACAAGTTTTGCTTCAACGTCTTTTGCAATTTCTGTTGGAAGCGCGCTGAAAATTACGTCCGCGTCTATCTTGTCGCTTACCGCGACTACATCAACGTCTGCTAGTTTTTCAGGCATGTTTCCTTCGATATACCACTTCGCGCATTCGCAGTATTTTTTTCCCGCGCTTCGCTCTGACGCGGCGAGCGTTGTGAGCTCAAACCATGGGTGGTTGTGCAGAAGATACGCGAATCTCTGCCCCACCATTCCAGTAGCACCTAAAATCGCGGCTGTTTTTACCATAGAAATCCCTCCAAAAGCGTAAGTGAAATAAGAATAGGGAAAAATCATTTATTAAGCTATTCCAGACGAATTTCGAACTGAGTTTGAACGAGCGCGCGAGAGAACACGCACGGAAAAGATTTATAAAGGAGAACAAATTAAATAGCACCACAGGCGACTGGAAAAGGAGGTAGAGAGCATGAAAATTGAAAGAGCAAGCGGAAGATTATTTGGATTCATCGCAAGCAAAGGAATTTTACTGGTACTTGTGCTTCTCTTTATTAGTCCGCTGGTGTTTGCGCTCACTTTGCCTCCGCGCGCGTCAAGACCGCTCCCTCAGCCGCTTCCAACAACGCCCACGCTTCCAACAACTCCAACTACTCCAGCTCCTTCAGCTGGTGCAAGCCCATGCACAGGCGCTGCTGCCCAGCTGAATAATTTGTGCTTCAATGTAAAGGGAATTGTTCCAGTAGTTGCTCTATTAATGTTCATGACAGCCGGAGTAATCTATGCAGCAGGGCAGATTATGGGTGCTGAAACAAGAGCGCGCGCAAACGTATGGTCAACTGCGATGCTCGTAGGAGGAATCATCGGCTTGGTTATTGCAGCGAGTGCACCTTACCTGGTGACAATGTTTGGAAATATGAGTTTAGGCGGAACAGGCAGTGTGAGCTCAAGCTGCACGTGCAGTTCAATAATTTAAGCTCCAATTCGGCTACGCCGAATGGTTTCGAGCTTTCGTGCTCGAAAACTTTTCGGGTAGTCGCCCGAAATGGACCAATTGAGCTTTTTGCTCAATTTGGTCGTGAAGTTTGCAGGCGCGGAAGTTCAAACTTCCGCGATAGGTATATAAATGTGGTGAAGGTATAAAATTGAAACACGAGGAGATTTGGAGGTTGAGAAAATGAATTTGAAAATAAAGTTGTGTTCGATTCTGTTGATGTTGGTGCTGGTTAATGGATTGGCGTTTGCAAGTAATGCAGTAACGCAATTAACTACATTATGCACAACAATGAAAGGAATTGTCCCAGTAGTTGCTTTGCTTATGTTCTTCACAGCAGGATTGATATATGCAGGCGGGCAAATCATGGGTGCTGAAACAAGAGCAAGAGCAAACGTATGGTCAACTGCGATGCTAGTCGGAGGAATCATCGGCTTAATAATTGCAGCAAGTGCGCCTTACTTGTTGACATTGTTCGGACAGATGGCACTTGGCACCGCAACAAACACAGGCGGGGGCATTAACACCGGAGTTACGTGCTAAAAGTTTTCTTTTTTTCTCTTTCTTCTTTTTTTATTTTCATAGTTCCGAGCGCGAGCTCTCCGAAGATGCGAGATATGTTGTGCTGAAAAATCTCGTGGAAGCTTCTTGCTTCCACTCAATTAATTCGCCTTGCGGTTCGGCGAAAAATCTCGTGGAAGCTTCTTGCTTCCACTCAATACATTAAAAAAGGCTACTGCTGAAATAGAGGTTAGGAAGAAGAGATGCGCGAGGTGAAGTTTCATGGAAATTGATTATAAGTATATCGCTTATGCAAGCATTGGTTTGGGTCTGATTTCGCTTTTGCTGACGATAACAGGAGGCGCAGGAACGCTTGTCATTGTAACTGGCCCTCTTGCCGCGTTCTTCTTCTTTGCAACGATTGTAATGTATAAGTACGGGTATATGGTAATACCGCTCTTCACGCGCGGGGCGCGCATCGTTGAAGTTCATGATGGTGGCTATGAATTGCCTCCGGGGCAGGAAGCAATTACCAGGAAAACCGGCAATGCCTACTATGCAACGATGTTTCTAATGCTGAAAGTATATGAGAGCGTAACTGACAAGAGCTCGGAAGAAGTTATTGCGTATAATGAATACTTCGAACGCGCAATTTCTTCAGTTAAGTTCGTAACCAAGTTCTGCATGATGGTTTATGTCAAGGACTTGAGCAGCTACCGCGAAAAGATTGAAACAAGAAGAGCAGAGGCGCAGCTGCGTCTTGCACGCGAGCGGGATAAACCAGACCCAGATGTTTTGAGAATTGACAAGTACGAAAGAGAGGTTGCAATGTGGGATGCACAGCTGGGCAGACTCGCGAGCGGAGTAAAGCCCATGGCGTCTGTTGCTTATGTCATGACAACTGCAGCTGGAGTTACTAAAGAGGCCGCGCTTGCTGGAGTAAAAGCACAGTCAAACGAACTGCGCGCGACAATTGCAAATGCGCTCAATGTTGAAGTTGTTCCGCTTGCTGGCGAGGACATGAAGCGCTGTTTCGAGTGGGAGCTCATGCTTCCGCCGCTTCCTCAGAACTTGGAGGCGAGCGTAGCGGGTATTTAGGAGAGGGTGTTGTTTATGGGAAAGCTCAAGGTAATGGAGCTGTATAATAGGGATCTTGCGAGGAGAAACATTCTTGCGTGCCCGCCAGAGCCGCCGGCTGAATACATAATGAACGACCCTTCTGATTCCATTTACATAGGCAAAACCAAGCTCTTTCACGTTCCGTTTGGTTGGACGTTCAAAAACGTAACAAACCCGCACGTCTGTGTAGTCGGAATTACTGGAGCAGGTAAATCTTATTTTGTGAAATCTTTCTTAACGCGCGCCTCGTTTATTTGGGGGACTAATGCGATTATTATAGACTGGGCTGGAGAGTACAAGGACTGGGTGAAGCAGACCGGAGGAAAAGTAATTTCGCTCGGAAAAGGCTCATACATTAACCTTCTTGATTTGGGAGGAATGCGCCCAAACGACAGAATTAAGCAGATTGTTAGAACGCTCGAAATTTTAACTGATATTGGGCAATACCCAGAGCAGAAGCGCTTAACTGAGCAGGCAATTGAGCAGGGTTATTTGAACGCGGGCTTCAGGCTTGCGGAAAAGGCGCAGAGAGACGCTCTTGGAAATCCGTTGAAAACGCCAACTCTTCGCGAGGTTCAAAGAGCTCTTGAAGAAAAATTGGAAAGCGGAACATATGAATTTCCCGCAGAGCTCGAGAACGCGCTCTACCGCATAAAGCAGTTCACGCGCGAAGGAGAAGACTTCTTCGCAGAGCAGAGCACGATCAACTTGGAGGAGCTTACGCGCGCTGGTTTGGTTGACTTGGATCTTTCGGGCTTGCCTGATGAAGTGTTTAGAGGACTAGCAGGTCTCTCGATGCTTCAGTTCATAAAGGAAAAAATGAGGATGGAAGGCTGGAGCCCAACAAAGGGTTTGAAGCTTTTCGTTGTTCTTGATGAAGCATGGAAGATTGCAAAAGAAGACAACAGCGATGCTGTAATGATTGTGCGTGAGGGAAGAAAGTACCAGTTCGGCTTGATTGTTGCTTCGCAAAACCCGACAGATATCAGCGAGGCGATTTTCTCGAACGTTGGAACTTCGTTCATTTTGCGCGTGAAATTCGAGAGATACTTGGACTACTTGCAGAGCACGCTCAACTTCAGCAATTACATGAGAAGCGAAATAAGCAAGTTTGGAGTTGGGCAGTGCGCGGTGAACATGGCGTTCCAAACAGCAACACAGTTCTCGGAAACTTTCCTGCTTGACAAGATTGAAGGAGAAGAGCCGTTGGCAGAATACTTCCTCGACATCGAAAGCGTTTTGAGCGACGAGGAAAGGCGTGGTGGTGAAATGGCGCAGACATATTCGTTTGAAAAGAATGAGCTTAGGAGAAAACTGAGAGCTTACGGGCTCGATGAGGAGCATGTTGAGGAAATTGCTGGCTTGTTTGAAAAGAAGAACAGGCACCTTGATGTGGTTTCGTTCGTAATTCTCATGGAGCGCTTTGGGCTTGCGCGCGCGAACATAACTGCGTTCCTGAAAGACATTGGAATCGAAGACTCAACGATAATCAATATATTCTCAAAAGCAGACTTTAAGAAATTGGGAATGGAAGACAAGGATATTAATCAGGTGATTTTATCGGAATAAAGGCGTGCATTGTTTGCCAGACGGAAAATGTTGGCGGAGTCAATGTGGTTGACGACGCATACATTACCACAATTAGAAAAATAAAGAACAAGTTTGGAATTGCAAGAAACAGCGAGCTCGTTGTGTGCAGCGAATGCTTGGAAACGTATAAAAAGAGGCGCGAGAAATTTGAGAAGACGCTCATACAGTACGGAGCAGTAGGCATTGTGCTCCTCATAGTAATAGTTTTGATTACGCAGAGCGTGCAGGGATTTTTCGTTGGATTGTTCATGGCGCTCATTATGGTTGTGCTTTCGCTGTTTTACTACTGCCCTGCAATAAAGGAATAGAGGTGATGGGATGGCTGCTGCTCCAACGAAGGAGAGAAATGAAAAAGCTAAGAAGCCTCAGATTGTTACTGAAGCGCGCGTTGACGGGTTCAGGCTTACTGCAAAGCGCTTGAAGAGCGTTAATGAAGTAATTACAACGCTTTCTTCAATTACATTTTTGGAGATGGTTCCAGAAGGCGACACGCTGGTGCTTTTGAACGTTGAGAGCCGGGACATACAGAAGAGCCCGTATCTCTTTTCGCTCGTCTATTTAAAACCAGAGAAAATAGAAATCAACTACACAGTAATTCCGGGAATGAGCCCGAGCAAGCGGAGAATAGATGTGTTGAAGTACTTCCTTAATCTTCTTACTCTGCTAAGCCCTGTTTACGAGATAAACAATACCGAGCTTTACCAGCTTTTTGAAGCGAGTGTAAGCAACTTGACGGAGTACGTGACTTCAAGCTATGATGAGATATATGCAGGCTACGACAGCTTGAAAAATGAAGTTTCACTGCTCCAGAAAAAGGTCGCGGAGCTTACTGCGAGCAATGATTCATTCAGCAAGGAAAATATGGAGTTGAAGGCGCGAAGCGACGAGCTGACGCTCCGCGTGAAAGAGCTTGAAACATACTCGGACGATGTCCTCATGCTCAAAGTTCAGGAGTGGCTGGTAGACCACAAGGGCGAAATGAATATAGGGGAATTTGCACGCGTAAACAAGGTTTCTGAAATACGCGTTGAGCAGGTGCTTAACAAGATGGTAATCGAAGGGTGGATAGAGGCAAAGTAAAAGAAAGAAGCAGAGAGCGTAATTGAATGGCTGGAAAAACTAGCAAGGAAGAAGGAGAGCCCATGAAGGGCGTAAGAATAGCGAGGCGCATATACTCTTTTGACGTTAGAAAGCGCTTTGAGAATGTGAAGAATTACACTCCGCTTCTCGCAGGCTCGCAGGAAATGAGCGCGAGCAATGTGCGTGATGTGCTTGCTGTTTCAATGCAGAGATTGTTTGGAGGCAAGCCGAAGCCAAAGGGAGAAAGCAAAGCAGAGATGAAGGTAAAGGCGCTTCCTACACGCGTAGTAAACCGAATAATATTCATGGCTCTCGCATTTTTTGGAGTGTTCTTAATTGCACTGCTTGGGCTTTATTTGTTTATAATAAGCGCACCGTTTGTTCCTGTGCAAACACTGCCAAATATTACGGTGATGCAGTATGCGTGGATCAACGAAACAGGAGTACTTTCTTATGGGATGACAAGCGAATATGCAACCTATGCAACAGTAGGAGTTTATGCTGAATACGCAAATCTAAGCGTGATTGAACTTGGCGTTTATTCAAAACCAGTTCCCAAGAATGTTTATCTTCTTAAATCCAAGTACGAGCAAGCGGAGAAAAATGGGAAAGAATTCAAGAGCGCACTCTACGCGGAAATGAACCTGCAGGGAATTGGAATAAGCGAAATAGGCCTCGATCAACTTACACAACTGCCGGAGAATTCCGAAGCACTCGTTATTGTGCCGACTGGTTTCATGCCCACTGCACTCCTGGGGCTTGAAGGAGAGGGAAGCGATTTGCTGGAGCTTGTAAAAAATGGAACTACGATAATATATATGGGTTATGGGTTTGACGAGGGAGTTCTGAATAGCGAAGGAAATGTTGAGGAGTTCAACTCAAGTTTAATACGCAGCTATTATGGGTTTGACTTTGAAAATCCACGCAACCGAGTTCCGAGCGGATTCTATCTGCGCGTTCCACTTTATTCAGTTAGGGGGGGAGACAAAGCTGCAATTACAGATGCAAAGGACACGAATGGAAGCATGAGCGTTGTTAGCTATGGCGGAGGAAAGGGCGCAATTCTGTTTGTGCCCCAGACGCTTGATGCAGGGTGGGCTCGCGGCGCCTATGCAGCTGCCGACGTTGCAAAACTTGTTCGAAGCGTTGCCTGGCAGGAGCCCCTTGCAAGCAGTTATGAAATAGTATATGCAAACGCGAGCAACTCGGTTTTGGCGTATAAAACAATTTTTGCAGCGCCCCAAAACGTGCGCGAAGGGTATGCGAAAGTATTTGTTGAAACACTTGGAGTTGACAATGCTACAACTGGGCAGACATTTGTCTGGAAGCTCAATCCAAGAGCAGAGGGAGAGCTTAGGCATGAGCCTTCAAAGCTATCCACCAGCATAAGCGCAGCGGGCTCCAATGAAGTAAAAGAACTGCGCGTTAATGTTTTGTTTGGGGAGGAGAATGATGACAGACAGCATGATATGTATTTGGTTGTTATTCAAGATGGCTATGAGCTTGCAAAGGAGTTCATACAGAAGACGCGCCCAACATCGAGACTGCAGTATGACTACCCCTTAGAGCTCGCAAGCGGAAAATATCTTTTGAGGGTAGTAAGTGAAACTGGCTATGAGTACGCTGCATCGTACTTGCGCGTGCCTGAAATTACTGTGAAGAATCTTGGTTATGGATGGAAAGCGAATTACTATGAGTTTGAAGTTGATGTTGATGGAAAACCGGTAGATGTTACGAACGTGCGCGTGAATTTGGACGGAGCGGATGAGCAGGTGCTTGCAACTGAGAACCAAGTTCTAACGTATAAAATTGAAGGAAAGGGAGGCGCGAGCGAAGGAAAGCACAGATTTAACTTTACGATAGGAGGAACAGAAGTGCTTGTTGAGGAAACTTATGCACCGGTAAAAGACTTCTGGGAGAACCCACTTCTCATGTTCGGGTTTGTGTTTGTTGCGGTTATATTCGGAATTGGAATGCTTTTGAAGAGGCCCGAGAAGGAGCTTTATCGGCTCGATGTTCCTGATTTTCCTCCGCTCTCGAAGATACGCGTGCCGGTTCCAAGAAAGTCTGTTCTTGCAATTCTTGAGCAGGTGAACAAAGACTACAGATGGAGCTATATGCCCCTGAAACTTGAGGAGATTAAGGGCGCGTTTAGGAGTATTACGCGCGAAGGAAGACCGATTTTAATTGGAGACTATAATTTGGAGAGACTTCTTGAAACACTTGGACGAAGCGGAGAAATAGTTTCGTATGCAGGTTATTATGCACTGAAGAAATGGATTAGCGACTCCAAGAGAAGCATGAAGTATCTCGTAATGTTCAGGCAGCTGCGCGATGTGTTTGTGAATATTGCACTGCAGTTCACAGACATGGGAGTTTCGAGGGAAGCAGATACGGAGATAACCACGAAGAGCGGAAAGAGGATATTCGTAAATATTTATGAGTCAGGGCAGGAGCAGGAGCTTCTGAAGCGCACACTGGCGAACGTTGCAAAAGGGAGGGCAATGATAATCTTTGAGAACGAAGCAGAAAAACGCGAGTTCGAGCACAAAATGAGCTCGACGTCAAAGGCAATGGTAATAATGAAGATGCAGTATGAGCAGGGAGATGTAATTCTTTCTACTGTTTCGAATCTGAAGAAAGTGCTTGTTGCTTAAGTGCAGGTAACGACTCGAGGCAACGCTATTTTTGGAGAGAAGTATAGAGCTTAAGCAGTTTTTCCGTGCATACTGAAACTGAAAAAGAGTCTGCTGTTTTTATGCAGTTTTTTGAGAACTTTTCCTTGCTTTTTGCAGTTTTTAGGATTGCGCTCGCGCATTCTTCAGCGCTGTCTGGATTGAAGAGGAAGCCGTTGTAGTTGTCTTTCACCACTTCTGGAATCGCCAGGTAGTTTGCTCCGGCTACTGGTGTTCCGCATGCCATTGCCTCAAGCGCAACCAAACCCTGGGTTTCTATTTTTGACGGAAAAACGAGCGCGTCCGCGAGCGCGCAGTATTTTGGAACATCGTTGTCAGGAACCAAGCCCGTGAATATGAAGCGCTTCTCAAGCCCGTGCTTCTTTACGAGTGCACTGTAATGTGTGCGCGCTGGCCCGTCGCCAACCACTAGAAATTTAGTTGCAGGGTCTTCTTCAAGAATGAGAAGAGCTGAGTTGATTAGAATGTCAAGGTTCTTTTCGTGAACCAGCCTGCCTAGGTGAAGGACTACTTTTTCGTCTTCCTTAAAACCTAGCTTTGCTCTCAGCTGGCTTCCGTCAATGCTTGGATTGAAGCGCTTTGTGTTGACTCCGCTTGGGATTACCTCAACATTTCCTATTCCGTGCTGCTCGAGAATCGCCTTGAGCGCGAATGAAGGCGCAATCACTGGCTTGCAGAAGGAGAAATACCACTTCATATAGCTCCACGCAAGCCCTTCTGTGAAGTTTTTTATCTGCCTTCGCTTGCTTATGTAGTGAGTTAACTGCGGAATGAGAGTGTGAAAGGTGCCGACTAATGGAAGCTTGAAAGAGCGCGAGGCGCGTATTGCAGCCAAACCCATTGTTGCCATTCCGTGCGTGTGGATTACCTGCGGCTTTATTTCCTTTAGTTTCCCATTTGCGGAAAACGGAAAGAGCGCAAGCTTGTATTGAGGGTATGGCTTGAAGGAGGCTGCTCTGTGGTAGAAGACGCGCGGATCTTTGTTTTCCTTGCTCTGTGGAGAAGAAGGAGCGAAAACGTAGACTTCGTTGCCGCTGTTCTCGAGCTCCTTGCGCGTGCTCACTATTGAAGAAACAACTCCGTCGCGGTTTGGAAGATATGTTTCTGTGAAGAAAGCTATTTTCATTTTAATTCCCTATAGCTTAGTTACGCCCCAGAGGATTATTATTACTGAGGCAATGAGAATGAGCGGCACGGCGATGCGGGCAATTGCGACGATTGCATTAACTGTTCCTATGAGCTCTGAAGACTGCTTGGCTCCAAACACGCGCATGGGAATTGTTTTTACCCCGATTCCAGCTTCAACATCTTCTATATTCTGCTTGGCTTTTTCCGCGCATTCAACAACGCGCGCAAGCAGTTCGTCTCTTCGAACTTGGCCGATGGGGTTGAGAACACCGTTGACTGCATTCACGCTGTGAGTATCGGTTGTGAACACTTCGCATGCGTCTGCCCAGCCCTGCTTCAAAACTGCGTCGATTATTTCGCGCCTAAATGCAGGAACTATTCCATTCGCATCAAGCAGAACGAGCGCGTAAACCTTGTCGAGCGAGATAACTGCAACTTTTAATCCATTTCTGCCTATTCCAACGCGCGCGCCAAACTCGCTCAATGGATTCTGCGCAACCCCGAGTTTGAGCTTCTTTGATACTGACTTCTGCGCAAATGCTTCCCCCAATGCATCCATATAGTCAAAGCCCAGAGGATTTCCAGATTCTATGCGCGATATTTCTCCGGTTTCCGCGTTGTGCGCGTCGACAACGAGCGCCTCGCGCAAGCCTTTTGAAAGAGAATAGTTGCGCAGTGCCAAGCCCAAGGAGAAGTCAACGTCTTCAGTTGTGAGCGGTGCGCGCGAAAGAGTTATGAGGGCATAGTCGTTGACTTTGAGAACCTGAACCTTGCAGGATTCGTGCTTTGCAGTAAGCAGGGAGGCGTTTGCCTTTTCGTACTTTATTTCATGCAGAATTTCAGAGCACGCCTTGTTGATTATTTCAACGTCGCTTGAGGAAACTGGGTTGAAGTCGTGCGTCGCGGTTCCGTGGAAAACGAATGTAGCCGTTCCCTGCTTCTCAAATGCAGAGGAAATTAGATAGGGAAACTCGCTTCCCCCAAGATTGCCAAAAGGGCCGTAGTGCACATGCGGAACCACAAAAATTGCTTTTGGCGCGGTTGATTTGTCTGATTTGAACGAGAGCACGCCGACCATTGTCTTTATGTCTTCTCCAACTGTTTCAAACATATCTTCTAGTCCCTTGGAGCGCGATGTCCATTGGGCAAGAAATGAGCTTACTGCATCTACGCTCGAAATCCCGAAAGTTCTGCGCATGGGCGCGTTGATGAGCATGAAGAAAAGATAGACTGCTATTAGGAAAACAAAGGAAGCAAAGTAGAGCTTCAGAGTTATTGCAAGAGCGTCTGCACCCATGAGTATTGTTCTGCTTGCGAGAAGGAACGCGGAATTGTAGGTGAGCTGGATGAGCGCGAATATGAACGCACGGTAGCGCAGGCGGAAGACGATTACGGCTATTGCATACCAAAGTGCAAACACTAATCCATAGCCCACGAATATTATGCTTATTCCGCCCCCTGTGAAAGGAAGCTGAAGCTTTGCCCCGAGAACCGCAGCAAAGTAGAAGAGCCCATAGAGCACGGCGCACACGAAGGCAAGAAAGAGCGATTTGCGCATAGGCAGATCTTCGCCGCGCTTCAGAAGCACGCAAGTTATTGCAGTCAAAACTGCAGGAGTAGCAATCAAAAAGAGTCCGTCTCCTCCGCTGTTCACTATGCGCGCGAATAAATCGGAAAATGGAAGAGGATTTTGAAGAAAATCAGTTGAAATGAGAAGCCCAGTAATTGCTCCGAAAATGAAGCTTATTAAGAGAAGCAAAAATAGAGTAGTTGAAGTGGAAGGAAGTGAAATTAAGTATGTTGTTAATTTCACAGCTTTTTCGTTGGAACCCACTTTCGCCCTCTTACCGCTTAGATGTAGTCAGGGTGCGCATCTGCTTCTTCGCCAAGCGCTTTGAGCGCTTGACACTGCGTTTCCTTATCGCCCTGCTGACAACGTAAACGTTGTTGATAAATTCGTTTAGAATTGAATTGAATGACTGCCTTCTCTGCGCGGCAATTTTCATTAAGTCTATCGTTAAGAACCTTATTTCCGAGTTAATTGCTGCGATATCTTCTTCGCGCATAATTTTATATTCTCCTAAACCAATATAAACGTTGTTGAAGCCTATTTGAAGTGAACTTTATGAACAAGCTGTGCCCGGCGTGCGGAATAAGCAATGAAAAAACAAAATTTGC
>JBDROI010000109.1:0-5539 GCA_043810245.1 Microcaldota archaeon | reverse complement strand
TCCCGGTCGGAGCACTTTTTCTCTTCTTCCATATTTTTCAAAACAAGAATTATAAACGGGCCCGACGGGATTCGAACCCGCAGCCTACTGGTTTCTTTCCCACCACGTTCTTTCTTGGGGGTAGCCTACCACTTTCTTTCTTACAAGAAAGAAAGGGGCGGTTCGAAGCCAGTCGCGCTATCCGGTTGCGCCACGGGCCCGTGTGTATAATTATGCGCGCGCGGGTTTAATAACCAGCTACTTCGTAAGCACTCGACAGCCGTCTTTTTCCACAACTACAGTGTGCTCAGTCTGCGAAACCAAGCCTTTTTCAGACTCGCTCAGTATGGGGTAAGGTCTCAGCGCGCCCATCTCCATAAGCTCCCTCAACGCCGCATGAAGCAAAAGCTTTGACTTGAACTCCTTTTTCAAAAGCCAGCGCTCTGCAAACGGAAGCGTTTTGTAGTTCGCAATCACATAGTTTATTACGCGCCTCGACTCGCGCATTCTCGAAGGCCTCGGGTCAACCAAGCTGAAGATTTCAACTGCGCTTCCGTCTCCAACCTTTCCAACTCCATTTGTTGCGAACGGCTCAATTGCAAACACATCTCCTTCTTTCAGCTCATAGTTGTGCGCGCTCGTTTTTATATTCGGTATTTCTTCTCCAGCATGTAAATCATATTCCCCAAGCGAATGCCCGCACAAGTTTTCAATCGGCTTGAAGCCAAGCTTCTTGATTTCGTTCTCAACAGCCTCCCCAATTGCACTCGTATTCACGCCAGCTTTCACGCTTGCAATTGCGGCTTCAAGAGCATTCTCGCTCGCTTCAACAAGCTTTCCATATTCTCCAGAAAAATCCGTAGTAAAAGCAGTATCCCCAATAAACCCGTCAACATGGACGCCAACATCTATCTTCACAATATCTTTCTCGCCAATCAAAAGTGCGTCGTCCTTCTCCGGCGTATAATGTGCAGCAACTTCATTGATTGAAACGTTCACAGGAAACGCGGCTTTCGCTCCTTTTTCTTCGATAAGCTTCTCCAAATCTTCGACCAAATCGAGCACTCTCATTCCTGGCTTGGCAATCATGCGCGCGTGCTCGCGAACCTCGCTTGCAATCTTGCCTGCTTTCTCATACTTTTCAATTGCCATCGCTTCGCTCACTTCATCCATACAAACACCATCCTTACTTTCTGCTTTTTCTTTCAATTGCTTTCAGCGCCTTCTGAAGTTCGCCCACATTCTTTATCACGCAGTCTGCTTTTTCTTCTTTGCGCACTGCTTTTTCGCGCGTGAACTTTCCCTCCTGAATTACACGAACAGTAAATATCCCTGCTTTCTTTGCAGAAGCAACATCTTTGTCTATTCTATCGCCAACCATCACAGCCTCGCTTGCTTTCAGCTTCAGCTTCTTGAGAATTTTTGCAAAAAAATAGGGCGATTTCTCGCAGCCAATTTCTTCTGAAACAAACACATCGTCAAACAGCAGATAAATTCCCATCCTAATCAATTTATCCCACTGCTTGACAGCATTGCCTTCAGACGCAACATAAAGTTTATACCCAAGCTCGCGCAGTTTCACAAGCGTTCTCGGAACCTCGGGGAATGGAAGAATGCTCGTTTTTGTATTATGGTACGCGCTTATTCCTGCGGCAATGATTTTGGCGTCGCGCTTCACGCGCATTTCCTCCAAAAGAACGTCAAAATGGCATTCATAATTTGAGCCGCATTTTTTTATTACTTTCAAGAGCGTCCCATAAACGCGCTCCGGCTCCCCTTTCAAGCCCGCTTCCACCATCGCGTTGACTGCATTCCTTCTCGCGAGCTCCGCAAATCTCGTAGAAGGAAACAGGCAGTCGTCAATGTCAAAGAAAATTGCTTTTAAGGCCATTCAACCAACTACAAAATCTGCATAACGTACCCGCGCAGTTTTTTCTCCAGTTCATGCACGACAGACTTAGGGAACCTAATCTCTTCAATATTCCGCTCAACTGCATGCTCCCACTCAAAACAGCGCTTGATTTCTTCTTCTTTAAGTGCAATTGCAGGAACATGCTTCCTAATCTCGCGCATCTGCCTCATCGCGATTGCAACCGCCTCATGCCTATCTTTTCCAGCGCAAGTAGTGCAAACATAACCCAAAATTGCAGTATGCTCTTTCAGCATATTTTCAGTCTCCGCAACTTTTGCGAGATGCTTCTTGCAGAATATCATTTCATCCAAATACCCTTTCAGAAGCTTCTCATTTTCTTCCTTTCTTGCATTCGCATATCCTTCTTCCGCGTGCTTTGCCATCTCTTCAAGTTTCACGCGCAGTTCTTCAAGCTTCTCGCGCGTAGGAGCCTCAACATAAACTGCCATGAATGAAAGAACCATGAGTTTTCCAGCAATCCTGCTCGGTTTTTCGTGCCTTATCGGGTGCAGAAACGCGCTCGCGTAGTATCTTCCGTTTCTATACTCTATTGCCGCGTCTCCCTTGAACAAAAACTCGTGTTCATGAACTGCATAATGCACCATAATATCACCACGCTCCAAGCTTTGACTGCTTCCCGCGCGTCTTCAATTCATCCTCATCAAATCCTAGCTCCTTTAGTATTTTTAACACCGATGGTAGCACTTGGTGGTCTATGTAATAATCTGCGTCATAGTCCTTTGCGAACTCGACCATCTCGGCTTTCTCGGAAATTGTTTTTCCTCCGCTTCGCGTTATCACATACCCAATCAATGCGTTTCGCTCCAGCTTCACTCCGCGCTTCACAGCCTTCTCAGCAGCAACAAGTTCGGGGGAAGTAATTGCGTACTTCTTGATTCCTTTTCTCAACTGCGTGTAAATCACGAGCTTCTCCATTGGCACCTTTCCGCCTTTGAGCTCCTCAACTACGCTGCGTACAAGTGCAACTGCTTTCTCCTTGCTCCCTTCCTTTAGAATCGCTTCAAGAACGCTCAACTGCGTATCCTTTGCAATCGTCGACCAATCTCGGCGAACCAGTTCGAACCCGCGTATTTTTATCTTTCCATCTTCTCCCATGAGCGCGTACTTCTTTTTTGCTCCTGTTTCAGTTTCAATTTTCTTGCTCACGAAAACTCCGCGCGGGTAGAATCCTTCAAGCTCAAGCTCCATGCTTCCAGGAAGCCATTCATTGATTTTTCTCATGAACGCGAGGACGTCTTCTTTCTTTTTCTCTTTCATTAACAGAAAAATCGAGTCAGTGTTATGGAGCAGAACTTGCCCGCACGAATCCACAAACATATGCGAATCCTCAACGCTTAAATCATACACATAGCCCGTGTATTTTTCAGGCGTAATCGTCGTTGTTATGTTCGCATTATGTGAATCGCAGGTGCAAATAGCATATGCTTTCTTGGCGCTTCTGTACCTTATGCTGTGCTTCTGCTTAAACTGCGCGAGCAGGAACGAAAGCCCGCCTATCAAATAAAGGGATTTAGATGTTATGGAGAAGTTTTTGATGCAATACTCCTTCGAATAAGCTGGGCTGAACTTTCTACTGCCGTCTCCGCGGATTATGTTCTCTAGAAGAATGCGCTTGCATTTATCTGGAGCGTGAAATATAAACTCAGGGAGTTTTTTGCCCGTGCTTTTTTGCCCCCCCAACATTTTGAAGAAAACTGCTGCAAGCGAGTTCATCATCTGCAGTTTGCACGTCGTATCCAAATAATTAATTGTTTTTCTTTTTTCTCCGCTCCCATACGAAAGCGTTCTCCCTTTTTTAGTAGACGCTATAATTTTGCTTTTTGCGCCTTTGAAAAGAAGCATATAACTTTTTCTAAGCTCTTCAAGCCATTCTTTGTCGCTTGAAGCTATGCTGGCACCAACGCGCGAATCAGTAGTTTCTTTAGTCGAAGAGCTTCCCTCTGCAATATACGCGCCAAGAAGCATGCAAAGTGCTTCAAACTCTTTGGAGTTTATGCTTATGGCGCGCGGAAGCGTTATTTTTTCCGTTCTATTCGTCCACCCAAACCAAATTTTATCTTCTTCAAGATGCAGTTTCGCTGTTTTCTGCCTTCCTTTGTACACATACTCAGCTGAATACGGTTTGAGCAGTTCGTAAAGGTCAATTGCTTCAATCTGGCGTACTTTCGGCACTTCATGCAGTTTTGCCATCTCCTGATTGTAGAGCTCGTCCGGTTTAGTTTCGCAGAATTTTCCGTTCTTCTCAACAATAAGCGAGTGGTCCTCAGTTACGCGCGTTTCTCCGTATTTCTGGTTCACTCTTAGTATTCTCTTGTTCGTTTTATGCCTTATAACTGCCTTAAGCTTCTTCCACTCGGGCTTCTTAGTCAACGGGTTTGCTGTAAGCGCGCAATAGTCGTTAAGCTCTATAACTTCCTTCTCGCCAACTACTTTCGAATACTTCATATTCTCTTCAAACAATTCTTCCACATTCTTTATTCTAACAATTCCATTTTCATCAAGAAGCGTAACAAACCGTTCCGACGTAACACTATCCCCATACAAAACTTCAAATCCCTGCTCTTCAGCCTTCTTCGCGCTCTCCTGAATGAAATATCTTCCCCACGCAGTTACGCTTTCCCCGCACTGCTTGGAATACCAGCGGGAGCGCGCGTACGCGAGATATCCATAGAAGGAATTAGCAAGAATCTTAAGAGCCTGCGAGTTTGCAAACACTTGCACATATTCCTCGCTCTCAGGTTTGTGCTTCTTCAGTTCATCCTTGAGTGCACCCCTCTTTCTTATCAATTCTCCGAGCACGCTTGGAATCAACCCCTGCTTCTTTGCACAGAAGCGCGCTCCAACAGGCGAAATATACGCTTCTTTTTCAGAGCAGCACGAACAGTTCATACTGAATGGATCAATGTTATGAGATGTAATTATTGAAGGATACAGCCCCCTAAAGTCGAGCACTGCCATATTTTCATAAACTCCTGGGTGGGGTATCTTCACATACGCGCCCTTTATCATCACAGCTGAGCGTCTTTTCACTTCCATATCACCAGGCCGATTTGGGACCATTGTATTGCGCGCATGCGCCGTGCTCATAAGGAGCATTTCAACAAGCTGTCCGGTAGTCACTCCGCAGACGTCAAAAAGTGGCACTTTAACTACTTTGGCAAGTGCAATTTCCATTGGAAGCACTCTGTTTCCAACTTCGCGCGTAGCTTCCGCGTCGTCAAGCGAGTAGTCTGCAAGCTCTTCAACTGCATTTCCTCCAGCATCCCATCTCTTCCATATCTCGCGTTTATCCACGCTTGCCTTCTGCTTTCCGCTTATTTCCTCATAAACCTTTCCAAGCGTAAAGCGCGTAACCTTAATTGCTCCTATCTGGCCAAAGAATTTCACAACTGGAAACAGGTCAATATGCAGTCTTCCCTTAACCTCGGCAATCTCGTTCAACCCGCGTCTTCTCGCCCTAAAATCCGAGCCGTCGCGCCCAAGCGCCAGCTTTGTTCCGTTTACTTCAGCGCGCTTCTTCAAGTAAGGAAGGTCGAACTGTGCGCTATTATAGCCAAGAATAAGCTCAGCATCTTTTTCCTTGAGAAGCGAGCAGAAGCCGTCAATCATCGCACGCTCTCCGTCGTA
>JBDROI010000108.1:0-24665 GCA_043810245.1 Microcaldota archaeon | reverse complement strand
GCATACAACATTTCGCATCCATCTTTTGAAAGACTCAAAGCACAGCACTTTATTTTAGATGCCATGGGGCCTGAAAAGCGTAAGGAATTGGGAGTAAAGTCTGACAAGTACGATTTAATAGACGATTATACTTCTCTAATAACTGAATATAGCAAGTTTTTGAAAGCTCTCGAAACTAAGATTAAATAACTAACCTGTTTTCAGGCCGTTCTTTCAAATAGATGAGTCTACTTATTATTGTCTTCAACAGCAGAAAACGGAGAGGAGCCCGCTCTGACTATCCCTATCTTCAGCCTGTGTGAATCCAAGATGAATCTCTTTATATCTGCTCTCAGTTCTTCGCTACTGCGAACCTCAGTAACCGGATCCAACCCCTTTGCTGAAATTAGTGGCGCTTTATTCTTTCCTGCTTTCTGGGGTTGTTTTAGAAGCTCAAGGTTAGACTTGGGAATGAATGTCAAGGCAGCGGCTATTACTGCAAATGAAAAAAGAAGCCCTGCACCAAGCTTCCAGTTTTTTCTTGCGTATCTCTGAAGCGCTTCTCGTATGTAATGGTTCTTAACAGTAGGCTTCTCTGCAATATTAGGTATTTCTCTCGTAATTGGGCCATTCATGTTGCTCACAAGATTAACTGGGTCGTTTTGGGTATTTAAGCGTTTATAAAGGAAGTCTGTGTATCCCGTACAAGGTTTTGGCTGAAAATGTTGTTTTTAGTGCTTCATGCTCCTCCTTCTTCCAGCTAAACATTTCTAATCTCAACGTTTTTAAAGTATGCGCGCGCAATTCGCGCGAACTCTTCGAGCGTTTCCTTTGAGTGGGGAGAAATTTTTGAGAAGCGCGCGTCAAGCGTGTTTTGAGGTCGGAACTGCTGAAGAGCGTAGCGCTCTGCTCCTTTCAGCCACTTGCCAATTGCTTCAACATCTTCGCGCTCAACAAGCGTTGGCACTGCAGTTGTTCTGAATTCGTAAGCGGGCGCGAGCTCGCGAATGAGCGAGATGCTTTTTTCAAGAGCTGGTAAATCTACGACTGCGCCTGCTGCTTGGGCGTACTTTTCGCGCGAGCTCTTTATGTCAAGAGCAACGTAGTCAACTAATTTCGCGCGCAGCAGTTTCTCCAGCATCGCGGGGTTTGAACCGTTGGTGTCCAGCTTAACTAGAAGAGGGATTTGCTTAATTTTGCGAACGAATTCCGGAAGCCCTGCGTGAATTGTCGGCTCGCCTCCGCTTATTGTTACGCCGTCTATGTAGCCCTTGCGCTTCTCAAGAAAAGAAAGAATTTCCTCTTCTGAAATTGAAGGAAGCTTCTCCGGAGTTAAAACGAGCTCGCGGTTGTGGCAGAACGGACAGCGGAAGTTGCATCCGCCTAAAAAAATTGTTGAGCAGATGTTGCTTGGGTAATCGACGAGCGAGGTTTTCTGCAAGCCTTTAATTTCCAACATCAGAAGCTCACCCTTCTTCCAAAGTTGCTCGCGAGCGATTTCGCTTCCGAGTACTCCTTTCTATCCTTGAACTCCTGCTGTTTTCCAGAATTCCAGTTCTGAACCGGCCTAAAGTAGCCCACGACTCGGCTGTAAATCTCCGCACTCTTTCCGCATGTTGGGCACGTGGAATGCTCGCCTTTAATATACCCGTGAGTTGAGCAGATGCTGAAAGTCGGAGTTATTGTGTAGTACGGAAGGTGGAAATTGTACGCGATGCGCTTAACTAACTTTTTGCAGGCGTCTGAATCGCTCACGCTCTCGCCTAGGAAGCCGTGAAGAACCGTGCCTCCAGTGTATTTAGTCTGAAGCTCGTCCTGGTGCTCGAGGGCTTCAAAAATGTCTTCAGTGTAGCCAACTGGAAGATGGGTTGAGTTTGTGTAGTAGGGCGGAGCGCCTGCTTTTACTGCTTCGCTGTTCGCGCATTTAATTTCGGGGTAGCGCGCCTTGTCTATGCGCGCGAGTCTGTAGCTAGTTCCTTCAGCAGGCGTTGCTTCCAAATTGTAGATATGCCCGGTTTCCTGCTGGAATTCTTGGAGGCGCGTGCGCATGTAGTCAAGAACGCGCAGAGCAAACTTCTTTCCTTCAGGAGTAGCAATTCCAGCGCCCATGAAGTTGAGAAGAGCCTCGTTCATGCCAACCAAGCCGATGGTTGAGAAGTGATTTTTCAGGCTCACGAGATAGCGCTTCGTGTACGGCATTAAGCCGTTGTCAATGTTTCTCTGAACTACTTCTCGCTTAATTTCAAGAGACTGCTTTGCGAGCTCCATCAATTTGCCGACGCGCTCTAGGAACTGCTCCTCATTCTTTGCGAGCAATCCTATGCGGGGCATGTTAATGGTAACTACTCCAACAGAGCCAGTCATTTCAACTGCTCCGAAGAGCCCGCCTCCTCGGCTTCTCAGCTCGCGCATGTCCATCTGCAAGCGGCAGCACATTGAGCGAACATCCCCGGGTTTAAGCGAGCTGTTCACAAAGTTCTGGAAGTAAGGCAAACCGTAGCGCGCGCTCATCTCAAAAAGCAAATTAGCATTTGCGCTCTCCCAGTCGAATTCGCGCGTAATGTTGTAAGTTGGAATTGGGAAAGTGAATACGCGCCCCTTTCCGTCGCCTTCCATGAGAACTTCTAGAAACGCGCGGTTAACCAGCTCCATTTCATCAACGCAGTCGCCGTAGTCAAAGTCCATTGGCTGCCCGCCTACTAGTGCAGGCATGCTCTTCAAATCTTCAGGAACCGTCCAGTCAATAGTCAGGTTTGAGAAAGGCGTTTGCCCTCCCCATCTGCTTGCAATGTTTAAGTTGTAAACAAAGCCTTGAAGCGCCTGCTTTACGTCTTCAAAGCCCATCTTGTCGGTTTTAACAAAGGGCGCGAGATAAGTGTCAAAGGAGCTGAATGCTTGCGCGCCTGCCCACTCGTTCTGCATTGTTCCGATGTAGTTTATCATCTGCCAGAGAGTAGTGTTCATGTGCTTTGGGGGCCTCGAGTCGATTTTCCCCGGCACTCCGTTGAAGCCTTCCATAATAAGCTGGCGCAAGCTCCAGCCTGCGCAATAACCGCAAATTCCCAAGCTCAAATCATGAAGATGGAAGTCGCCTTCGCGGTGAGCACTGCTTATTTCGGGCGGGTAAACGTTGTTGAGCGCATACTGGGCAACTAGTGTTCCTGCTGAGAATTGAAGCAAACCCGAAAGCGAATAGCCAGAGTTGCTGTTTTCGTTTACTCTCCAGTCCTGCTGAAGAAGATAGCCCTCCATTGTTCTATCGATGTAGTCAAGAACTGAGTTTGACTCGCGAATTTTCTTTCTTTGGTCGCGGTAGAGAATGTAGGCTTTCGCGGTTTCTGCAAACCCGCTTTCCATGAGCACGCGCTCAGTAATATCCTGGATTTCCTCAACCTGGGGAACCTCCCACATTTTGAACCTGCGCTCCATTGCTTCAATTACTTTGTCGGAAACATGCTCAGCAGTTTCGCGCTCCTTTCCAGAAGCAGCGCTAGTTGCTTTGAGCGATTTTGCTATTGCGCTGATGATTTTTTCCTGGTCAAAAGGTGCAATGCGGCCGTCTCGTTTTTTTATGTTCGTGAACTTGGTTTTTCGCATCTTCTCTCTCCGGGGCAACGTCGATAAAACAAATGCCGAAATACTATATATAGTGGTTAAAGACCCCAGTATCTACTATAAGTTGATATTTTTAAAGGTTTCGGACTTCGAGGAAAAAACCAAAAAACTTCGCAAAAGAAACTGAATATCGGCGAGTTCTGCTTGCTCTTTTTTGCGGAATCCAAGGTAGTTTGGGGGGAATAAAAAGAAAAGAAGAAAAAGGAGGCATTCTTTTGTTTAGTCTGCCTCTTTTACGCTTTTACTCGCTGAACGGATACATATACTCAAAGGTTATTTTGTGGTCGCATCTGCTTTCTTTTTCAGTGTATTCATCGCTTATTATTTTCATTTTTGCGTAGCTGCCGTCTTTTGTCTTTACTACGTATGCATATCCTTCCTTTATGTCCATGCAGTTGTCAAATTTTTCGCTTATGAAGCCGGAAGTTGGAATTTTAGTTACATCTTCCAGCTCTTTCTTTCCAACTGAAGACCAATTGCCGCACATTCCTGCTTGCGTTGTGCACCATGGCTCTGCACTTATATCCACGTTCTCCCAGTTGTGATCCTCTCCTGCGTTTAATGCTTCTCCGGTTGAGAAAATGAAGCCAGACAAGTCAGCTGAATCGATAACACCTGTTTTCTTCTCGCCTGCTCCCCCCGTGCATCCAAAAAGGAGGAGAAGAACTAAAAATGCGCCTGCAAAAACTAAGTATTTCATAGACTCACCCCGATAAAATTTGTGCGCGCTGTTTAATAAGTTTACTTGTAGGCTTCAAGAATGCCAATTGCTTCCTCATTTCCCGCGAGAGTTTTCTGAAGCGCGCCTGAAAGCTCGCGCGCCTCTTCAGCGCTGAGAACGCGCTCAGTTGTTGTGCTTCCGTCAAAGTATTGGAAGGAGAGAACTGGTGATGCAGGCATGCCGTATTCTTCTTCAATGAATTTTAGGGAGTACGCTGCGCTCTTCAATTCCTGCATTTCGCTTTCGCTTATTGCTAGAATATGCATGTTCAGCTCGTCATTTGAGTAGTCAAGCGACAGTTGCCCGTCTTCAAATGCACTTGGAGAATAGTTGGGAGAAAGCGCAAGCGAAGGAATGATTTTCTTCTGCGCGCCCACCCACGTAAGCTTCATGCCGTCGTCGCTGAAATCTTCTACCGGCGGGAGAGAAGGAGGCGTAATGCTCCCATTGGCAGGAGTTTGATTTGTTGCTGAAGAGATGTTTGCAGTTGAGAGGTTTGAACTGCTTGCGCTTGTATTTGTTTTGTTGGATTTCAGCTTGCTTAAATCGGCATCCGTGCATCCTGCTAAAAGCACAAGCGAAACAACGAGCAGTGCAAGCAATTGTTTAGTTTTCATATTATCACTTCTTTGGAAGCGCAAATCCTTGGTTTTTAGCCCATTTGTCTACTGCTTCCTTGAATTTTGCAGTCGGGAAATCGGTTAAGCCTCCTGCAGTTGAAGTTCCGCCCGCAGCGCCTACTGGGTTTGCCTGCTCGAACTCCCAGGCAATGCATCGGTAGTACTTTCCTTTGTCTTTTCCATCTGCGCAGAACGCGCAGGTTTCAAACTCGTAAACGAGCTTCGAAACGTTCTTCCCGTATTTGGCTTCAAGGTTGGTAAACGTGCTCTGGGCTATGCGGGGCCTGTCGCGCATCGTTGCATTGATATTGCCGTTGTGCTTGCCCTTAAGCCCCGCGTCGCTGGCATCGTCTCCGTTGTAGTACGGATCAGTTTCTCCGTTGATATAATCAATTGAGCATTTTCTTCCGCCGTTAACAACATTCTTGTCCATGTAAGTCCATTTTGGGCTTGCGTCGCTCGGAAGTTCGGAATAGCGCGAGGTTCCATCTTGAAAAACAATTTTGTCGCACACCATCTGCGTGAAAACGATTTTGGTGCAGTTTTCTATGCATTTCGGAACGAAAGTGAGGTTTATGACTGCTCCGCTTGTTGTTGAAACTATTTTTCCATAAGAAATTGCCTGCTCTCCTGCCCAAACACAGCTTCCTGTCTGGGTTATTCCAATTCCTTCTGCTATGAAACTTGAGCTTGACTCTTTTCTCGCTATGGATTCACTCCAGAGCGTTGCGCCCAAAATTCCTCCGTTAACCCATGGTATGTCTGCTCCAAGATACATCTGGCCTTCCCAAATAGAGCCGGTAAGCGAAGCTTCTCCATACGTTGAATTAATGGTGCCGTTGATGCAGGTGCTGTTTGCAGTGAACGTCCAATTTCCAGCCAGCGTAGTTTCTCCGTCATCACAGCTCCAGGTTCCGCTCCATGTTCCGTTGTATTCTACGTTTGCAAGCTCGGAAGTAGACGAAGAGTCGTCATAAGAGCTTTCAGAGTAGTCTTCAATGTAATCAGAGAAAAGGAAGCCTGCAAAAACCACGAGAGCAAGAAGAATTGCAATGGGCGCTCCTTTCATGCGCGTTTATTGGAGCGCATGGTATAAAAAGTTTTCTCAGCCGAGCGAAATTCTTTCGAGCCCTTTTACTTTTCTCAAGCGCTCGAGGGCTTCTGAAGGAAGATGCGCATTCAAGACGAGAGTTAATTTTGGGTCGGGGTAGATTTCAGGGTCGTCTGCTATTATTTGGCGGATTGAAATTCCTTCCTTTGCAATTGCGCGCGAAATATCCGCAACGATGCCAACGGAATTTGGGTTTGCGCGCACTTCAATAACATCAAACCCGAGTTTTTTCGCTGCTCCGCGTATGTCCGCAGTGGGCTTGAGAGCTGAGAAAATTTCGAAGAGCTTCTCGTCGCCTGCAATCATCTTTGCAGTGTCAATAACAACTCTCCTATCGCATTTCAGCGCGCGCCCAATTTTAGCCGGAGCAAGCTCGATTTCTCCGCAGAAAATATTTCCGTTTGAGGAAACGCTCAAGCCGTAGCGCAGCATTGCTTCTATTACTTCTCGGCGCACTGGAAAGCGCGTAAATGCTTCTTCGAGAGCTGGGTACATAACTGTATAGTTATATACAGAAAGGATTAAAAATGTGCATGAGGCACTAAAGAAAGGCGTAATGCGAAGGTTTACTTAAAGTTAGAGTGTAAAGTAGTAAGAAAAGTGATAATTATGCCAGCCTACGACACCACAGTTAAAGCAATGAAAGAAGCAAAGGAGCTTCTAAAACTTCCATTTGATTATGCAAAAGAGACTCAGCAGAAGCTTAAGTCTAACTCTCCAGGCTATTCGCTTAAAATCCAGCCCAAGCCCGTGAAAATCCTCAAAGCCGAAGAGTTCAAGAAATTCCTTTCAAGCGAGCAGGGAAAGAAAGAGCTCATTAATATGCTGAAAACAGATGAAGGAAGCAGTTCTGTGCTTCTTATGCTCAAGGAGCAGGGAGAACCTCTCCTTAACTCTCCAAACGCAAAAACCGTGCTTGATTCATTGCTCAAAAACTCCGAGACGCGGAAGAGATTAAGAGAAGTGATGGAAAGCGAAGAGGGAAGACAGCTTCTAGGTAAACTCGCGGAAACAATTGAAGGCGGAGCGCTTATCGGAAGTTTATACCAGAAAAACGAAGGCTTGCGCTTAGTTGGAAAAATGATGTCAAGCAAAAACGGAAGAAAAACCTGCTTTGCTATTCTTACGCACCAGTGCTTGGCGCCGGTAGTTGAACAGCCTCTGCTCATAGTAAGAAGAACCGCCCAAGGCGAAGAATTTGAACGAATGATGAGCAATGTTGGCGCCATGATAAAAAAGTTGGAAGCGAAAAACTATCGAGTTAAAACCGCGGAGTTTCTCAGAACTGCAGAAGCAAAACACATAGCTAAGATGGCGATGAAAACGCCAAAAGGAAAAGAGGCAGTTAGCAAACTTTTGATGAGCGAAAACGGAATGAAGATGCTTAAATTGGCTATGAAAAAAGAGGAAGGAATAGACTTGGTTGGAACGCTTTGGAACACGAACGAAGGAAGAGCAGTTGTTCGGGAGCTTCTCAAAAGCGATGAAGGAAGAAAGGCAGTTGTCGATATGATGAGCGCGCAGGCAGGAGCTTTGGGCTCTGTGTTTTTTGGCTTAACAAGGCATGTTTGGCTTAGCGTTTTGAAGGATGCGAGCGCAGAAATGCGCGAGTAGGCGTACGCGGAGGTAATTTTATGGAGTTTCACGAGTTTCTTGGAAAAATTGCGCGAAGCGAGAATTTGAGCGAAAAGGAAGCAGAGGAAGCCATGAATGTTATTATGCGCGGGGAAGCTACGAATGCGCAGATTGGTGCATTTCTAATGGGTTTGGAAGTTAAAGGAGCGAGCGTTGAAGAAATCACGGCATTTGCAAAAACCATGCGCGCGAATGCGCAGAAAATCGCTCCAAAAGTTAGTTTGCTCGCGGATACGTGCGGAACTGGAGGAGACAGGAGCGGAACGTTCAATGTTTCAACTGCTGCTGCATTTGTTGTCGCAGGAGCAGGAGTTGCAGTTGCAAAGCACGGAAATAGGAGCGTTTCGAGCAAGTGCGGCTCTGCCGACGTTTTGGAAGCGTTGGGAGTGAATGTGAGTTTAACACCTGAAGAAGTTGAGAAGAAAATCGAAAAACTGGGAATTGGCTTCATGTTTGCACCTACTTTTCACCCGGCAATGAAGTACGTTGCACAGGCGCGCAAGGAAATGAAAGTGAAAACAGTTTTCAATGTTTTAGGCCCGCTCTCAAACCCTGCGAATGCGAGCGTGCAGTTAGTAGGAGTTTTCAAACCAGAATTAACGGAAACGCTTGCTTATGTTCTCAAGAACTTGGGAGTAAAAAGCGCGCTCGTAGTTCACGGTTCCGGTTTGGACGAAATTTCAATATGCGGAAGCACGCGCGTTTCCGAGTTAAGAAGCGGAAAAGTGAAAAACTACGAAATTACGCCGGACGAATTTGGAATAAAGCGCGCAAAGCTTGAAGAGATTTTGGGAAGCGATGCAAAAGGAAACGCAGAAATTTTAAAAGCAGTTTTAAGCGGGAAGAAAGGCGCGCACCGCGATATCGTTGCGCTCAACGCTGGCGCGCTTCTTTACATTGCAGGGAAAGCGAAGACGATTAAAGAAGGAGTGAAGCTCGCTGAAAGCTCAATTGACTCGGGAAAAGCAATGGAGAAGCTGAAACTTCTTATTTCTCCAGCTTGAAATTTCCTAGGAAGAGCGCGTCCATTCCGCTTGTTGCGAAGTCTGAGAGCGCGTGCATGGGGTGCTCAACTATTGGCTCGCCCGCGAGGTTGAAAGAAGTGTTTAGCACCGAGTAGTGTCCAGTCTGCTTCCCGAATTCTTTCATCAAGTCGTAGTATTTGGGGTTAAGCCTGCGCTCAAGAGTCTGCGGTCTTGTGGTTTGGTCAACGTGAACGCCGGCGCTCAGCGCTTTTCTCCACTCTTCTTTTACATCGTCGATCAAAATCATGAAAGGCGAATCCATGTTGTGCTCCAAATACTCCTTTCCATATTCTGCTGGCATTGAAAGAGCAAACGGCCTCCAAGCTTCTCTTCCTTTAACAAAGTAATTAATGGTGTCTTTCATTCCCTCAACTGCAGGGTCTGCGAGAATTGAGCGGTTTCCAAGAGCGCGCGCTCCAACCTCCATTCTTCCCTGGAACCAGCCCAAGATTTTGCCTTTTGCAAGCATGTCAGCTGCGTCTGCGCTTGGGTTTTCAACGCGCGTGTATTTTGCCTTTGCTTTTTTCAGAACTTTCTCAATCTCTTCGTCTCTGTATTCTGTTCCCCAGTAGATGTGCTCCATTGGCTCTGGGCGCTTTCCAGTCTTCTGCCAGTAAACGTACATTGCAGCGCCTGCGGCAATTCCGTTGTCTCCTGCCTGCGGACAAACATAAATGTTCTTGCAGTTCTCGAAATCAGCGCACAACTTTCCGTTTGCCTTTGCATTCATTGCTACTCCTCCAGCTAAAGTGAATGAGTCGTAGCCAGTCTGCTCGTAGGTGAGCTTTGCGAGGTGTAAATAGACATTTTCCAAGCGCTCCTGAAGCGCAGCTGCAACGTGCTCGTAGTAGTCGTTGAGAACCAATTCATCTTTTCTTCTCTTCTTTGTTCCAAATGTTTTTTCTATGTGCTCAACTGAGTAGAAGCGAGGGTCGATTACATAGCCGTCGCTTGTTAATTTAATTACTTTTTTGAATGCGTCGCGGAAGCGCGCCGGGTTTCCATAAGGCGCCAAGCCCATGGTTTTTCCTTCGTCTCCTTTCTTGAAGCCCAAGTAGAACGTGAACGCGGCGTAAACGAAGCCAATGGAGTTTGTTGCAGAAGAAAATTCCTTGAGAAGCTCAAAAGGATGCTCTTCAGTTGAAGCGTAGAGCGAGGTTGCGTTGTATTCGCCCATTGCATCTAGAATAATAGTGTTCGCGCGCTTGAAGTTCGAGCCGAAGAATGCGCTCGCTGCGTGCGCATCGTGGTGCTTTACGAATTCGAGTTTTTTCGCGTCTATTCCGCGAATATTTGAAGTTATGAAGCTTGCGAAGCGCTTGTTGCCCATAACTGAATGGTAAACTGGGCGGGCAATGCTTCTCAGCGCACTTTGAATGTTTTCTGTTCCTGAAGAGACGTGATGCGAGTAAACATTTGCGTGCTCAAGAAGAGTTGAAGGAAGCTGGCCTCGAATATGCGAGACTGAAAATCCTTCCGCAAAATAGTCAATGTCGCTCATTTTTACTCCGCATTCTTTGAGCATGCGCGAGAGAGCGCTGTTCGAGCGGTAGCCTAGATCAAAGTTCAAGCCTACTGAGTTGTGCTTTATCCTGTTGAAGCGCTCTTCCTCGTAGATTGCAAGGAACTTTCCGTCTTCCATGAGCGCATAGCACGTATCGTGGATTCCACCCATTCCAAGTATTAACATTAGTATCACCTTTCGCGAACCGAGAACTCGGTGAAGGGTTATTTGGAGATGGAAATTTAATAAGAATTACTGTTGCGGCTCCTGCTCTCCAAGATGCTTCTTGTAGATTTTTTCGTAGCGGTCTTTGGTTGTACTTTTCTTAATCTCTTTAATCAGCACATTATTTTTGAAGACCATCTTTTTCAAGCGGTCAACATACTCGTCGCGTTTTAAGTAGAGCTCCTTTCTTTCGCGCGGCTTGTTCGTCATTTTAACGTACTGCGCAAGAAGCGGGAATGTCAGTGAAGCGCATGAGTAGACTACCACGTTGTTCTTAACTGCGTCTTTTACTTTGCCCCATGATTTGGCTTCCTGAGGAGTCGCGCCGCTCAATCCGCCCCATTGAGGCGAATCAGTAGTCAATTGAATGAAGTAGTCATGCCCTCCTTTTTCGTTGTCCCAGAGAACCTGCCAAAGAGTAGGCTGAGTCTGCAGGTAGAAGTTTTTGGGAGAGCCTCCTCCGACTATTATTACTCCGTTTTTGTTCGCCTCGCGCACAAGCGCAGTAGTTTCAATAATGTCAAGTATAGGGTCGATGTCTATTTCAAAGCCGAAGAGGCGCGGAAGCACCATGTTCATTCCAATGGAAGAGTCGCCTGGTGAAGATGTATATATGGGAACATTGAATTTCGCCGCGGTTGCAAGAAGGGATTTTTCCGGGTTTTTCGCGGTTTTGAGAACTGTTTTTCCAAGCTCATTGTGAAGAACCGCAGTTGAAATCGGAACTTCTGGAATCATGCGCTCAATTGTATTCAATATGCATTTATCAGTTGCGAGCAGGGTTTCATCATCGTTTATGTATGTATCGTAGATGCGCGAGATTCCGAGCTTGTAGAGCTCTTCGTCGTCAACGCGTATTTCACCCTGCCTCACTGGATAATTATAAGCGCGGTGAAGATCATGGTAGAGGTTTGCTCCAGTGCATACTAGAAAATCAACAAAGCCAAGTTCAATAAGTGTGTTGATGGGCCCGTTCATCCCAATCGGAGTCATTGCTCCGGCGAGCGTAAGTGCGACAGTGGGATTGGCTTCGTCATTCAGAAGCGTGGAATAAGTTCTGCATGCTTCTGCAAGCTTGCGCGCGTTAAAACCAGAATCTCCAAAAACATTGTTGATAAAATCCGCTACTGATTCGTTCCCCTCAAGAGTCAGAGGTTCGATCATTTTTCCACACATATAGTGGCTCTTTTCCAGTTTTGATTCCGCCATGATGCGAAAATATTCGTTTTAAAAATTTAAATACGTTTCGCGGAAAAACAGAAAAAACTGGAAAAAATGCGGAAAAATGCTAGATTTTCTTTTTCAGCGCCAAATTAAACGGCTTGAACCTGAAATTTTCGTAAAGTTTTTTTGCGCGCGTATTTTTTATGTTCACGCTTATCGCGATTACGTTGTACTTCTTTTCTTTAGCCCATTTTTGCGCTTGCTGAAGAAGCGCAGTTGCAACTCCCTTGCCTCTATAATTCGGCTTTACGAAGAGTTCGTCAACGTATGCTTCGCGCGCTGAGTAAACAGGAGGAAGCTTGTTCCGCGAAACCATAATGTGCCCGATGATTTGCCCGTTCGCCTCTGCTACGAAAACCGCTGCGTTTTTCGCTTTCAACCTTTTTTTCAAAAACGTTTTGTAGCGCGCGAGCGCATCGCGCTTTGTTTTGAAGTGCTCTGGAAAAAGAGTTTTGTGGAAGCGCATGAGAGCGCGCCACATTGAAAGAATGCTAGGCAGGTCTTTTGTTAGCGCGCGGCGAATTTTAATTTTCATTTCAATCCTTCATTAGTGACATAAAATTGTATCAATCGATACAAAATCATATCACCTACTTCTTGCAGCACGCTCCCATCGGCGCGCTGAGCAGTTTCGTGCTCGCGAGCTCAATCACAACTCCATAAAGCACTCCGAAGAGCGTCATCATGTTTGCCCCGAAGCCGGAAAAGACTGAAACTGGAAGTGTTACAAACAAACCAAGAAGCGCGCCGTGAAGCAGGTAGTTGATTCTCCAGCATGAAATTCCGATTACGAAGCCAAGAAGCGCGCGGTTGAGAATTGTAGAAGCAATCATTTCATTAGTGTAGACTACGCCAGCTTGGGCTCCTCCGAAATAGCAAATGAGACCTGCGAGCAAGCCGAGCACGGTGCAGACTGCAACTCTTTTTAGGTACGCCATGAAAACCACCTCAAGCAAACAACATCTTTAGTATTAGTATGAAAACTACAAGGAATAATAAGCTTCTCATCCAGTGCTCGCCTTTCTTCACCGCGAACGAGGAGCCGAAGAATGCGCCTATTACGCCTCCTGCGAGCATGGGCGCGAGCAAAACGTAGTCGACTTTTCCGCTGAAAACAAAAACAATGGACGCAACAAGGGAGCCGCTGAAGGACATTATGAGCTCGGCAAACGCGGCTTCAAGCATAGTAAAACCGAAGAAAAGAATGAGAAGAACGCGCGAAATCGTTCCTGCGCCTCCGCCAACAAATCCTTCGTAGAAGCCGAGGAGAAGCATGCAAAGCGCGAGGAAAGCAAGCTTTGCGTTGCTTAGGTGGCGAGGTTTGCTCGTTGATGCTTGCTGATTGCTGTTTTTCTGCCTATCAAGAATGAGAATTGCAAGCATTGCAGCAAACATGAAAACCGCGACAAGCGTTTTCACGAGTTCAGCGGAAACTTGGAGAAGCATGCTTGAACCAACGAAAGCTCCCATTACGCGGAGCGCAAGAAAGCCCGCAATAAGCTTCAAATCAACTGAAACTTTCTTGTGAAAGTAGTTCAGCAAGCCGGTTAGAACAAAAGCAGTTACGTAGAAGCGGTTTGTGCCGATTACCGTAGCAAGAGGCACACCAAGAACTGCAAACGCAGGGATTATGAGAAGGCTGGAGCCGCCAACAATTACATCAATGAATGCCGCAATAATCGAAATCGCAAAAATTAGAGCGTAGAAAAGCAAATCCATTTCACAAACCCGCAAGCGCAGAAACTCCCGCGAGAACGAAGAGAAGCGCGGAAACCATGCGCACAGTTGAAGGGTCTATTCTCTTGCTTATCTCGGCTCCACTGACTACTGCGAGTGCAGTTAGCAGGCCGAGAGCGAGAACTGCGCCCAAGAAAACTGCAAGCGCGGAGTATGAAGCGCCCAAAAAGAAGTTTGCAAGCTGGGTTTTGTCGCCCATTTCCATTAAAAAGAGAAGAATGAAGGAAGAAATGAAGGGTGTTTTGTTGTTCTTCAGCTCGCTTTCTTTTTCGTTTTCGCGCGCGAAAAATGTGTAGGCTCCGAAAAGAACAAAAGCAATGCCGGCAACTGCCTTAATCGTCTGCGGCGGAATCAACTGGGAAACCGCTCCGCCGAGAAGAACTGAAACAGCGACTGCAAGCGCGAGCCCCAAGAATGAGCCGAGAAAAACGTTTTTCTTATCGGGGTATTTGGATGAAAGAGCAAGAACCGCAAGCTGGGTTTTATCTCCAAGCTCTGCGAAGAAGTTGAGCGCAAATGCAAGAATTCCAACTTCAAGAAGTTCGAGCATGGTTTCACTCTAGTAATCATTCTTTGCTGTAATAATAATACTCGCCCGCAAGCTTCTGCTCTTTATCTAAGCGCGAGTCGAGCTTGTTTACGCGCGGGCGCTTGGAGTCTTTGTCGCGCCTCAGAGTAACTTCAACGCCTTTGAGGAAGCTGTTCATCCCGCTACGTTTGCTCACGGGTGCGCGCGCTTTTCCTTCCTTTCCGCTTTCTCCTTCAAAAACCATAATTCGGTCGGAAACGCTGTCAATGAGAACTATGTCATGGTCAACAACGAATGCGCTTTTTCCGCGTGCGCTTACCACTTTTCTTAGAACGTGCGCAAACTTGAGCCTCTGCTCAATGTCAAGGAATGCAGACGGTTCGTCAAGAAGGTAGAGGTCTGCATCTTGCGCTAACGCAAGCGCAATGGAAACTCGCTGAAGCTCTCCTCCGCTCAACTCGTTTACGTTTTTGAGCATGAGTTCGTGAATCTCGAGCTTCTCCTTAAGCTCAAGCTCGAAAATCTCGCGGTTGATTTTCGTAGAGTTTATGAGCTCGGCAACGGTTCCTTCGAACTCAGGTTTTAGATATTGGGGCTTATAGGAAATTTTTAGCTTGTGTTCTGCGCTTCCTTTGTCCGGCTTTTCAATGCCTGCAATCATTTTAACAAACGTGGATTTTCCAATTGCATTGGGTCCGATGATTCCAACGACTTCTTCTATGTTTACTGCCCCTTCTTCGCATGCAAGCTTGAAGCCTTTGTATTTTTTCTCCATTTTTTCATATGCAAACGCAGCGACTCCTTTGTTGTCGTCGCCCGCGCCGTGAAGCTCGAACTTTATTCCGGTTTCGCGGAAGCGCACGTTCTCGTCTTTCAAGTAGCCGTCAAGGAACTCGTTGATTCCGTTGCGCGCGCTTTTCAAGCCCGAGACAACTCCGTAGGCTCCCTTGGTTCCATAGAACACATTCACGCTGTCGCTCAAATAATCGAGAAGAGCCAAATCGTGCTCAATAACAATAACCGACGCCCCAATTTCCGCGAGCTCCTTGATTGCGCGCGCCACGCGCAGTCTCTGCCCTATGTCCAAGTAACTGCTCGGCTCGTCGAAGTAGTACAGCTCCGCGCGCTTCATCCACGCGGCGCACATTGCAACGCGCTGAAGCTCTCCTCCGCTAAGCTCTTTAAGCTCTTTCTTGAGCGAGTTGTTCAAATCGAAAAGAGAAATTGCTTGAGCAAAAACCTTGCGCTCGTCCGCTTTCTTCAAAAGTTTTTCAACGGTTCCTGAAAACATTTCAGGAAGAGCCGCAACATTCTGCGGCTTGTAGCTGATTTTTGCTTTGGAAATGGAGCCGAAGTAATTTATCATTTCGTGGCTTTTAACGCGCGCAACTGCTTCCTCGAGCTTGTGCTTTTTTTCGTATTCGCCGAAGTTAGGAGTTATTTGGCCTCCGAGAATGCGGAGCGCAGTTGTTTTTCCAATTCCGTTCGCTCCGATTAAGCCGAGAACGCTTCCCTCGCGCGGAATTGGCAGATTGAAAAGCCTAAAAGCGTTTACTCCATATTGGTGAATGAGCTCGCCGCCTTCGCCTGCGAGGTTGATTACTTTGATTGCTCCGGTTGGACACTTCTTGACGCATATTCCGCAGCCCGTGCATAAGTTCTCGGAAATTACGGGGTAATTTTCCTCATCTTTAACTATAGTCTCCTCGCCCATTCTAACTCCAGGGCATGCCTTTATGCAGAGATACCCGCATTCCTCGCGCTTGCATTTCTTCCTGTCTAAGACTGCTATCCTCATGAGAACACCGGAATATACGCCAAAAATCAATACGTAGTTTAATATTATTTGCATTTTATAAACTTTCTCGTGAGAAAACATGATTTGCAACGGGCTGGTTCGCGGAGAGCCCCGTTGCAAAGCTTTGTGAATGTGTTCCTCCTGCGCGAAGCGTGCAATATTCACGGTGATTCACAATGAAAATCGTGCATTTTAACGAGAGAGAAGGCGAAATGAAAGTAATCGCCGACACTACCGATGATCTTTGGCATCTGGAGCGCGTGCTTCAGAGCGGGGACGTCATTTTCTCAAAGTCATTCAGGCGCTTCAAGAGCAATGAGGGCGACAGCGGAGAGAAGAAGGCAGTGAATGTGGAGCTTGAGGCTGAGAAAATCGAGTTCGCAGAGCACGCGAACAAGCTCAGAATTACTGGAAAGATTCTCGCGGGAACGCCAGAGGAATTCGTGCAGGTTGGAAGCTACCATACTATAGATATAGAGCTCGGTTTTCCGTTCAAGATTCGCAAGCGCTGGAAGCGATATGAGCTTGACAGAATAAAGCAGGCGCAGAAGGAGACGCGCAAGCCTAAGCTTGGGATAGTTGCTCTCGACGAAGCAAAAGCAACGTTCGCGCAGTTGAAGGGAAGCGGAGTCGACTTCAAATTCGAGATTGCCAATCCGTCGCGAAAAGGCGACGAGAAGCACGAAGAAAGCATGAAAAAGTATTTGGCAGACATTGCAAAATCGCTCGATGAGCTGAAAGTCGAAAAAGCAATTGTCGCAGGCCCCGGGTTTACGAAAGACAGCTTGCGCAAGTATATCTCAGAGAAGAAGCCCGAGCTTCTGAAGAAGCTTCACTTTGATTCCTGCTCAAATTCTGAGGAAAGCGGAGTCTACGAGCTTCTGAAGCGCGGAGTTGCGGCGAAAATAATGGGCGAAGAGCGAGTTCAAAAGGAGTTTGAATGGATTGAGAAACTGCTCGCGGAAATTGGAAAAGAAAGCGGGCTCGCAACGTACGGAAAAAAGGAAGTTGAGAAAGCGGTTGAGTGGGGCGCGGTTGGCGAGCTTGCAGTTGTTGACGAACTGCTGAGAAAAGACAAGGAAGTTGAAAGAATTCTTGAAAACGCGGAAAGAAAAAATGTGAAGCTGATTATCTTCAGCGCGGAAAACGACGCGGGAAAGCAGTTGAGCGGGTTCAGCGGAATTGCCGCGCTTTTGAGGTATAAAATCGAGTAGAAAGAGAGAAGGAGTAATCTTTATAAGCCTCAGCGTGCCCAGATGTTAGTCTCGAAAGAAGGCGAATTTATGAAGAAGATTATCAAAAAAGTGGCAGCAAGAATAAGCAAGCGCGCGAAGCATCTTGAGCTTAGCGAAGACGCCGAGCGTATGCACAAAGTAATAGACAAAGTGCTTGCGCACTACCACAAAAGGCACGAAAAAGGAGATGCGAACGCGCGCGAAAGCGCGGAAATCGCGAACTTGAAAATTCTGCGCGCTGCTATTGAGCGCTTTGTTCACGAATCAAAGCCGAAGCTTGCAGAGGGAATCGCGGGTTTGTTCTTGAGCTCCTCAAAAGTAAACCATGATGAAATGGAGAAGGGACACGCAAAGCTCGCGTCTATTTTCTTAAAAAGCATGGACCGCGTGCGAAAGGTTGACAAGAGCTACTTGCGCCTTACTACATTTACAAGAACGCACGGTTAATTATCTATTACTCCTTAACGTACTTTTTATATACTTCAGTTAGGTTCAACTTTGCTTTCGCCCCATTTGTTTGCGAAAGAAAAACTGCGCGGCCGTCAACTAGAATGAGCAGGTAATCGCAGACTGATTCAAAATCGCCCAATTGATGCGTTGCGAGAATTACTGTTTTCCTGCCCCTGAAACTGCGGACTAAGTCAACGATTCTGTTTGAGGATTCGCTGTCCAAACCAGTAGTTGGTTCATCAAGAACGAGAATTTCCGGATTGGAAATGAGCGAAATTGCAAGCTCTAAGCGCTTGCGCGTGCCTGTTGAAAGCGAGTCTGCGCGCGCGTTGAGCCATGGTTCTAAGGCAGTGATTTTTAGAACTTTGCGCTTCCATTCTTCACTCTTTGAGGCGCCGATGTCAAAGAAGAAGTCTATGTTCTCCTTAACCGTTAAATCGTCGCAGACTCTTGGCGACTGGTAGCAGTAGCCGATTGAGTTGTTGAGCTCAAGAATTCCTTCTGAAGGCAGAGTGGTTTTTGTAATGATGTTGAGAAGCGTCGTCTTTCCGCTTCCGTTGGGGCCTGCGATGCAGAAAACAGAGCCGCGAGGAATTGAGAATGAAACTTCGTTTAGCGCCTTCTTAGAACCAAAGAACTTTGAAACATTGCGCGCAGAAACTGCGGTTTCTTCAGCCATTTTTCCTGAACCTCCATAGAGAATAGTGAAGAACTGCGAGAAGAACAACTGCAACCACTGTTATTATTGCGAGGTAGTCGCCCATAATTTGGTGGGCAAGCCCGCGGACTCCAAAACCGCGCGTTAGAATCACTGAGTAGTAGGTTGGGAAGAAGCGCGCAACAGTTTGGAAAAATGTCGGTAATATTGGAAGAGAAGGGAAGAAGCCGACTGGGAAGAAGATCCCTGAGAAAACTACTACTGCGCCGAAAAGCGCGGCGTTTATCTGCTTTCCAATTTCCTGGAATTTAGTTAGTAAAAGCACAATTAAACCTAGGGAAGTGAAGGAAACTGCCGTGCAGAGAAGCACGTAGAGAGTCCAAGCGTTCATGGAAATGAGCGAAGATTCTGACGCGCCCGCGAACTTCTGCGTGAGAATTAAAACGACTACTTGAATTGCGGCGAGAACGAGCGCAAAGCCAAGCTTGCTTACTGCAACTAAAGCTGGCGAGGTGCTTCTTAAGACTCGCCCGAAAACCGCGCTGTCTTTTGAAGTAGTAAACGGAACCACGAGCAGGCCTACTGCAACCATGAGAAGCACTAAAACACCGGGAACGAAGAATTGGAAGGGAAGCGCAGGAGTTCCGACTTCGTTTATTTCAATATCTACCCCGTATTTGCGCCAGTCGTAGAGCTCGTAAAGGATCATCTCGCGCACGTAGGGCGAGAGCTCGGAAACTGGAGACATTGACGCGTCAACGTAAACACGCACGGGTTCCCCGCTGTTGAAAATGTCATGCGGAACAGAAACTATAAAATAAGCTTCTTCACGGTAGAGCTTGTTGAAAAGCAAATCCATAGGCGTGTTTGCGCTGACTACAGTTGGAGCTGAAAAGAGCGAAAGCGCGGCGTTTGCGAAGCGCATGTCGTCCTGCGTTAAATTATCGTTTGAGGGAATCACTATCGAAGGCGCATTGCGCGGAACGATGTTCTTGAATGTGCCGAACATGAACCCGAACGCGAGCGGAAGAATGAGTATGAGCAGAAGTAGGAGAACGTTTCTGTTGACTCCCAAAATTTCGCGCCTGAAAAGCGCGAGCAGACCGCGCAAGGTTGAAGACATCACATAGCTTTCAGAAAGAAAGAATAAAAAGATATAATCGCAGGATTGGGAATTAGAAGGAAGATGCAGTGGGGGTTACGGAGGAACTAGTAGTGTGGGGGAGGGTCAGGAAGAAACAGTAGTGGGGGGTTACGGAGGAACCTGAAACCTAGGGGGGCGAAACCCCCCTGGGTTCGGATGGACTCGCCGGGAATCGAACCCGGAGTCTTTGCCTTGCGAAGGCAACGTCTTACCGTTCGACTACGAGCCCAGAAAATGCTGTGGAATCAGATATGCAGAAAGAAACATAAAAAGATATCGTAGAAACCGAGGTTAGAGCCAGCCGCGCCGTTTAAAGTAAATGAAGAGCAGCAGTACGCTTCCGCCCATGAGCGCGAGAGCGAAGTAATAGCCGTATGCCCACTCTACCTCCGGCATAACTTTGAAGTTCATTCCGTAAACTCCTGCGATGAGCGTGGGCACCATAACGATTGCCGCGATAGAAGCGAGCTTCTTCATAATTATGTTCAGGTTGTTTGAAACGATTGAAAGATATGCTTCCATTGAGTTGGTTATCAACTCGCGGTCCATATCGAGCATTTCCGTAATTCGTATGGTGTGGTCGTAAACATCCCTAAAATACGGGTGGTTGGACTTGCGTATAAAATCGGTGTCTAAGCGTGCGAGCACGTTGAAAATATCTCGCATGGGCCACATAACTTTGCGTACAAGAAGCGCTTTTCTCTTCAGCCCAAAAAGCATGTTTAACTGCTCCTGCGAAGGGCTTTCGAAAATCTTGCTTTCGATCTCTTCTATGTTGTCATCAAGCTCAATGAGCTTAGGGAATACATCGTCAACAACTGCATCAAGAATTGAGTAGAGCAGGAAATCGGGACCGCGCTTGAGATAAAGCGGATTTTGACTGCATTTTTCAATAATTGTCTTCACTGCTTTGATTGGATGCTGGTTCACGGAAACGATGAATGTTTTGCCCAAATAGAAGTTAAGCTGATAAGTAAGATCGGGTGTTTCCGGGCTTAGCGTGCGTATTGCAATGAACGCATAGTCGTCGTAGGTTTCAATTTTTGGGCGTTGATTTTCGTGGAGTATGTCTTCAATAGTGAGAGGGTGGAAGTTGAATGTTGTTTCAAGAAGCTTTATTTCCTCCTGCGTGGGCTCGGATAAATCTACCCAAATTATGGATTTGGCATTAAGAAGCTGGCGCGCCATCTCAGCTATGTCACGCTCCTCTTTTAATTTTCCATCTTCGTAAACAAATGAACGAATTATAAAAACACCCTGCGAGCATCCCGATTTATCCAAACTTAATTTTCCTGAGCGCTAACGTTTTTGCCCCAAATCATATATATACTTTGCTTCGCTCAAACTGAAGCATGAAGTGCCCTTATTGCTCGCATCTTGAAACAAAAGTTGTAGACTCGCGCGAATCCGCGGAGTTTGACTCGGTAAGAAGAAGGCGCGAGTGCTTGAAATGCGAGAAGAGGTTTACCACGTATGAGAAGGTTGAGGGAATTGAGCTTATTGTAATTAAGAAAGACGGGCGAAGGGAGCCTTTTGACAGGCGCAAAATGTTGGGTGGAATTGCAAAAGCATGCGAAAAGCGCCCAGTGAGCCACGAGAAAATCGAAGAAACGGCTGATGCAATTGAGCGCGAGCTTAGAAGGAGAGATGATGTTGAAATTTCGAGCACGCTCGTAGGCGAGCTGGTTATGCGCGAGCTGAAGAAATTAGACAAAGTTGCATACATCCGCTTCGCGTCAGTTTACCGCTCGTTCGAAGACCTTTCTTCTTTTGAAGAAGAGCTGAAGAAGCTAAAGCCGATTTGCAACGGGGCTTCGGCAACCCGTTGCAAAACTTTGCGAATGCGCCGCAGCGCATTCACAATGAAGAAAAGAAAATAAAAAAAGAGAAAAAACTATTTTTCCACTTTCTTCAGCATGAAGTAGAGCACTGCTCCGATTACGAGCGCAGCGAAAACCGCAAGTGTTGCCTCGTTTCCAAGAAGCATGCCTTCTTCTTTCTCGCTTCTTGTTGAGAGAGTTACATCTTCATTCAGCGCGCTCTTCTCGTAAATCTGCGCGTTCTCAACTACGCCGTTCGCGCCCACAAACTCGTAGGAAACTGCAGTTGCTTCAAAGTCTGCTTCTGCAGTAATTAACTGTTCTCCGCTGAACTGCGCAACTGGAATTTCGCGCGTAACTGAAGAGCTTTCTCCTGCAAATGAAACGCGCATAACTCCGCTCACGGGTTTCTCGGAATTCAAGCTTATGTCAACGCGCGTTTTTCCCGGGAAATGCGTTGAATACGCTTCCATCCTAACGCTCGAGAAAACGCTTAATCTGTTTTCAGCGCTCGAGGCGCGCACTTCTGGATTGTACATCTGCGAAATCTGCGCAGGCATTGCGTGGTAGTCTCCAGGGAATACTGCGCGCAGTTTGTAGCGTATTGTGAGCTGATCGCTTCCGCTCCTGCTTTCTCTATAGTAATAGTAGCCGCCGCTGTTCTGCATGAAAATCGCCAATCTGTTGTCGCGTATTTCATAGCGCATGCCCCAGTAGGGAATTTCAACAGAGTCTTTGACTATTTCGGTTCCAGACGGTAGGTAGTCCTCTAGAACCAAGTATTCGAGGTCTGCTGTGTTGAGAGTCAGTGTTACTTCCGCTTCCTCGCCAACGAGAAGAGAGCTTGCATTGTATTTGCGCTCAACGCTCATTTTTCCGCTCGACGAACCCTGAACCGGCTCCTCATCCTGCCAGTATTTTATGGAAAGCAGGTAGTAGAGTTTTCCTTCGCCGCTTTTCTTTATTGAAACTTCGTGCGCTCCAAAGTCTGGAAGCGCAAGCGAAACGCTTTCCGCACTCGCATTGGTAATTGAAAACTCGCGCACTTTTACTCCGTCTACTAAAATTTCTGCGTAGTAGCTTGGCTTGAGCTCGCCAGAGTTTTTCATGTATTCGGAAAGCGCAATGAGCGCAAGAGCAGAATCTCGCGTTGAATACCAGCCTCCTTCGTTCTGCCTCTTTGTTAACAGCCATGCAACGGACTTGCGCACTTCTTCCTTCTTTCCGCTCTTCATGAGCGCGAGCGTTGCGTAGGCAGTTGCTTCAACATTGTTGTGCTTATAGTCTTCTCCGCTCCAGGAGCAGTAGAGAGATGAGCATGTTGCACTCTCAAGCAAAAGGTTTGCCATTTCATCCGCGCGCTCGTCGCCGGCTTCATAGAGAGCAAGCGCGTACATTGCGAGCCCTCTTGAATCAAGTTCGCTTCTATCTTCCCAGAGGGAGTCAAGCGCAGTGCTTAGGCCTTCTGTTTCGCCGGTAAGTGCGTATGAGTAGAGGATGTATGCTTGAGCGTTTGGAGCTTCGCTTGAAAGCGACTCGCTTACTATTTCGCCGAGCTTGGAAACTCCGCGCGAGTACATTGAGCTTTCAACTTCAACGCCCGCTTTTTTTGCAAGCGTTAAGCCGTACATGGCGTAGGCGGTCATTTCTATATTCGTTTCGTCAGCCTCCCACCAGCCCCAGCCTCCGTCAAAATGCTGGTAGCCCGCGAGCCTCTGCATGCCTTTGTCTGCCATGTCGATTGTCAAGTTTTCCAGCTCGGGGTTCTCGATTCCAAGCTCGCGCAAAGTTTTCAGAACGATTATGTCTGGAAGGAATGAGCTCATTGTCTGCTCAACGCATCCATATGGGTAGTGCGCGAGATATTCCAGCCCTTCGAGCGAAGCTGCTGCAATGCTCGGGCTTAGCGTAAGAGTAACGTTCGGAGAGTTTATTCCTTCTGGAATGGAGTAAGTAATTACTTCTTCTTCAGCTTCTCCAGTTCGCATCTGAACTTTCACTGCTCCGTGGTTTAAAACCGGAAGAGTAAGCTTCATCGCGTCTTCGGATTTTTCTCCAAGCGCGTAGGCAACGAGCGAAACCGAATTGCTCTTGTTCACACGCAGTTTGAACTCGAATTTTGCGCTTGCATTCTCGGCAATGAGTGCGCTCTGCTGGAGCGAAGTCAAATTTTCAACTCCGCTCACATTGAGAACCGCTGTAATTTCCTGCGCGTTCTCGTAGTTGTGAACAATTGCATAGACGCTCACAATGTCGTTCTGCGTTAGGAAGCGAGGCGCTTCAAGGCGCACGAGAAGCTCTTTTGAAGAGGTAAATTCAGAGCTTGCGCTTCCAATTTTCATGCTCGCAGTAGTTGCAACCGCGCTCACGTTCCAGGCAGTCAGCGATTCTGGAACCTGAACTTCAACCTGCTCCCCGCTTGCGCTTACTATAATGTAGGGGCTCCAGTAGGCAGTATCTGGGAATTCTTCGCGGACTTTCACAGACTGCAGCCTTGCGTTTAAGTCTGGTCCTTCAGAATCTTTTGTCATGCCTCCTGCGCTCGGAGATGCTGCGTAAACTACATCTCCTTCAAAATAATTTCTACCATAGTAGATCGGATAGTAATTGTGCGTCCAGCTGAACTGAGTTTGCGTCTGCTGGTAGAAAGGCAAGTTGTAGAATGTTTCGTGCGGGTCTCCAAAAGAGCTTTCAGTGAGCGCGAAAATCGAGGAATCGACAACTGCCAAGCTCGCAATTCCGCTCACTGCATTTCCATCTGCATCGCGCAGTTTCAGAGTAACGCGCGCTTTTTGCCCGGGTTTGTAATCGTCTTTATTCAGAAGCACGTCTACGAAAAGCTTGTTCTTCTCGCGCGTAATTTCAAGCTCCTTGCTCTGCGAGTAAACGGTTCCGTTGGAAACTGCAAACACGCTTAGTGCGAATTTGTCCGGAAGAGATTTGTTTATCGGAAGCTCGAGCGCGAGGAAAGTTCCCGAAACACTGTGGAGCTTAAGGAAGGACACTTCTCCGTTTTCCGCGCTCGCATAGAGCGAAGCATTCTCAAAAGGAACTTCGATGTAAACTTTCGCGAGCTCGCCGTCCGCGTATTCGCTCTTGTCGGTTTTCAGCGAGATGTCTTCGAAGCGGTAGCTGTTTCCGCGCCAATCGTAAATGTAGATGTAGCCGTCTTCGCTTATTTTCACTCCATTGTATTCTGCGGTTACGGTTATTTCGTATGAACCTTCTTTTTCAGGAGTGAATTTAATTATGTAGCTTCCGTCTGCGCCGGTTGTAAATTCGCCCGCGGTTATGGACTCGTTGCGGTAGTCATAATCATTTTCGTAATCGTAGTACGAGCGCGTAATTGAGTAGGCTGCGCTCACTCCGCTCAAGCCTTTTTCATCAGGGGTTTTGAGCTTGACTTTGACGCTTGTTTCCTCTCCAGAAGGTGAATACCACTCGGGATTTATTGAGATGCTGAAGCCTCTGCTTACAAGGAATCGGTCGCTCTCTTCAATCTGCTTTCCGCTCTCATCGCTTGCGGAAATTTCAAGCGTTGCGTAGTAGTCGCGCCCGAGACTTGGAAGTTCTTCGGTTATCTGAACGTTTCCATTTTCATCTGCGTATGCGAGTCCTTCTATTAGAATGTCCCC
>JBDROI010000107.1:0-14276 GCA_043810245.1 Microcaldota archaeon | reverse complement strand
CTCCTAGGGTTAAATTTTTTCCAGGTTCTCCTTTTGGCTTCAGGGTTTCGAGCTTTACATCTTCGAAAAGAACTATCTTCAGCGTCTTCTCAAGCTTCTTTGCAAGTTCTTCTGTGGGACGCGCCTTGTTGTGCTCAATGCGCTCTAGAAAGGATTCTTTTTCGTTTATTATTTCCGCGAGCACTTCCCGCTGGATGTGCATGTTTGAGCGTGCGTTTTGAATGCGCTCTGCGAAATCGCCTACAAGTTCGCGCTCGATTTTTGGCGGCATTTTCAAAGCCTGCTTCTGCTTTTGCTCCTGGGCTACGCTTATTATTTTGCCCATCTTCGCGCATTCTCTGCATACTTGAAGCTTTGCGCGTTCAATGAGAACATAGAATGGAGCTTCCTTTGCTCCGCATACTTCGCAGTCACCCATAAGATCTCCCGTACTAGAATTAGTCAATTAAGGTTTTATAGCTTATCTGTAAAAGCTAACTAAGGTGACTGGTTTGAATCCGAAGGGAATTGCGGTAATTTTAACTATTCTTGTAAGCATCTGGCTCTTTTCTGTAATTGTTACTGCAGATCAATTAGGAGGAATTACACAGTTTGTTCTCGGGGTTCTTGTGCTTGGCGCGAGCGGGCACATACTTCAGCGCCTTCTCGGTTTGGAGGGAGAATGGGGTTTACTGCTCCTCAGAGAACGGCGCGGGCTCGAGATTGTTGACAAGATAGCGAACTGGAATCCAAAGCTTTGGGAAACGCTTACGGAAATTGGGTTTGTGATGGGGTTTGGGGCTTCAGCTATATTGATTCATCCAAGAATTTCGCGCAGAACCTATGCGCTCTCGCTTCTTCTGCTTCTTGGAACTGTTTATTTGATCGTTCCATATATTCTTCCGATTGCAGTTTCAGTTATCTCATTTCCAGTGAAGATTGGCGAGCTTGCAAAGAATACGCCTGGAGTCGGCATTCCGTTTATGCAATTGATTGTAATTGCAATAATTTTCCTCGGAGGATTCGGGATGGCAACTGCCGCGGGCTTGGTAATGAACGGGGCGAATATATTGGTGTATATGGCACAAGTGGTTCTGGGAATGGGAACCACTGCCACAAAAGTTTCTCCAGGAGCTTCGTTCATGATTCCTGGAAAAAATCTTCCGCTTATTGAAGGGATACTTGCACTTGCTGTACTTCTTTTTGTTCACGAGCTCGCGCACGGAATAATGGCGAGATTGGGAAAAATAAAGCTGGATTCTGCTGGAATTGTGATGTTTGGAATTTTGCCCATGGGTGCATTTGTCGACCCTGACGAGAAGCAGTTGATGGCAAGCAATGATGATGTTCAGAAGAAGGTGCTTGTTGCCGGCTCAACTGCCAACTTTCTCACGTTCTTAGTTTCGTTCTTCGTGCTTATTGGATTCCTGCTTGTGATTAATGGAAGCGCGTATGAAGACAGCATAGTTGTGGACAAGATTTATAATGGAACGAATTTGAGCGTTGGCATGACAATAATTGCGATAAACAACGTGAGCGTTTATGATGTTGAAAGCTATGTGAATGCGCGCGCAAATGTGAGCGCAAACTCGAGCGCGAACATAACTACTAACTTGGGAGTTTTTGAAGAGAAAACGGATTCGGGCGGAAACTTTGCATTTTATGTTACGCGGCCGTATAAGGCGGGATGGAGCTGGGCTGGCTTTGTTTACCGTTTGCTTGCACTCATCTTCGTTCTCAACTTCCTAGTCGGCTCTGTGAACCTTCTTCCTATTCCGATGTTTGACGGACACAGAATTGTCGCGCTCGCGGTGAAGAATAATTTTGTGATGAGAGTAATAGCCGCTATAATAGTGGGCTCATTCTTGGTGAACTTCCTTCCGTGGATTTGGATGTGAAGAAAAGTAGGCAGAATGTGAAAAAGTAAAAAGAAAGAAAAGAAGCCGAGAGCTTAGATGCTCTCGAAGGACATGTCTTTTTTGTTAGTCTGCTGCTTGGCCCCTAGCGTGTACTGCCCTTTAATTCCCGTGAAGATGACAATTGCTTCTATCTTGCCCGAGAAAGAGGGGTCGAGACGAGCGCCCCAGATTACGTTTGCGTTCTGGTGCACATTTTCTGTAAGCGTTTCTCCAATCTGGTTTGCTTCTCCCAGCGTCATGTCCGCGCCTCCAGTCAAGTGGAGAAGAACTCCTGTTGCATCATTGTAGTCAACTTCAAGCAGTCTGTGGTGAAGCGTGTTTTGAACAATGTCGCGCGCTCTGTTCGGCCCTTTTGCCTCTCCAACTGCAATAAGCGAAATGCCTCCGCCCTGCATGATTGCACGAACGTCTGCAAAGTCCAAATTAATGAGCGAAGGAGTTGTTATCGTTTCCGTGATTCCGCGCACTGCGCGTGCGGTAATTTCATCGGCAACGTTGAACGCCTGGTCTATGGGAAGGTTGGGAACGAATTCAACTAGGCGGTTGTTGTCAATGACAACTACTGTGTCTGCGGATTTGCGCAGGTTTTCCAAACCTTCTTCTGCTTTCTTCAAGCGGGCGCGCTCCAGCATGAATGGAAATGAAACAACTGAAACGATGATTGCACCCTGTGCTTTTGCAATGTCTGCAATTATGGGGGCAGCTCCGGTTCCAGTTCCTCCTCCCATTCCAGCGCAGAGAAAGAGCAAATCGGTGTGAGCAAACGCGGCCTCGAGTTCTGCGCGCGAAGCTTCTGCTGCTTTCGCCGCAATTTCAGGAAACCCTCCTGCTCCCAAACCTTTAGTCAAGCTGGGACCGATGAGCACGCGCTTTGCGGATTCAGAAACAATAGAAAGATGCTTCTTGTCAGTGTTTATTGCAATCAGTTCTGCTCCGCGAACTCCTGAGCGCGCGAGCCTGTTGATTGTGTTGCATCCGGCACCTCCTACTCCAGCAACGACGATTTTGGGGGTTAAAAATTCAGTTGAATCGTCTGATGATGAAGATGAATTTGCATGCTCTCTTGCAGCTTTCAATAAAGATTCCATATATAACACCCCGCAAACAATTGCGCAAATATTTTCAACTATGCTCAAATATGTGGGCGCATCTATAAAAAGATATTGCGAGAGCCGCGCGTGCATGTGCGTTCGTGCGGTGCGCTTTGCGTACGCGAATGTATTTAAAGAGTAGATGTGGAAAAATAATTGATGGTGGGATAGGTTGGGAGGCTAGGGGTCTCCTGCAACCGCAAACCCCCTTTAGGCGGAACCGAATGCTCAAATGAGACTCGCTCCGTTTAAGACGGCTCAAACCAAAGCGTTTGAAGCGTTGCCTCGCGAGATGGGCGATTGTGTCAACCGGGTCAGGCCGGAAGGAGCAGCCCTACGCATAAAACGTAGGAGTCGCTATGTGATTCTTATGCGTGAAACAGCCCGTGCCCGTGAGATACAACGTGTAGCAGAGGCTTGAACAACCGATTTTAAGCTGTGTGTTTCGAGTTTGAGATTCTCACCATCACTGCTGGGATCGCCTAGTGGCTAGGGCGGCAGCCTGCTAAGCTGTTGGGTCGAAAGGCCCACGTGGGTTCGAATCCCACTCCCGGCGCTTAGCATTTGTTTGGAGGTGTGCGCATGAAGCAGTTGACAATAAGAATGGAAAACAAAGTCGGAGAACTTGCGCGCGTGTGCGAAGTGCTTGGAAGCGCGGGCGTCAACTTGAGAAGTATTTCGGCTCAAGGAGAAGGAAGCGAAGGAGTAGTTCGATTGATTACTGAAGATGAAAAAACTGCAATGAACACACTTAAGAAAAACGGCTTCAATGCAATTGCCTCAGATACTGTAATTTTGAGTTTGACTGATAAGCCGGGAGAGCTCGCAAAAGCAACGAAGAGGCTTGCAAGTGCGGGAGTTAATATACACAGCGTATATCTCTTAGGCAAAGAGGGCGGAAAGGCAGACCTGGTAATTACTGCGGATAATTTGGCAGCTGCAATGAGCGCGCTAAGAAAATAAAAAAGAGCAGGAGCGCGCATATCTTTTTATTTCTTTAGTTTCACAATTCCTATTCCAGTTTTTCTGCGGGAGAAGAAAAAACGAATTAATAAAAAAGGCGACTACAATGACAAAGAACACACTTAACATAGCTAAGCTCATCTCTAAAATGGAGTGGCAGTATTTGCAGTTTGAAGAGTTCATTGCGAAACTGCGCGAGCTGTTGGAAGAAAAAGTTTTGACAAAAGCATTGGGGAATCAGTGGGTGCTTATGGAAATTGAACACCCTATGAAAGACGGCAGGCCGATTGCAGGAGTGCGGTTGTTCAACTACAAGAGCGGATCGCTTAAGTTCCAGCTTTGCTATATAGGAAGCAATGGAGAAACAGAAGGCAGAATGAACTCATTTAGGGCGCATTTTCTGGTTTTTATTGGCCCGGAGAAGAACGAGAAGGTTGCGAAGATTGCAAAAGAACTTGAAGAAGGAATAAACGAAATTTGTGGAATTCAAGAGAGAGTTGAGAAAAAAAGCGCAGGAAAAGAAATCGCAAAAGCAAATGCTGAAAATCATAGACTTGCATTCGACGTAAGCCCGCTCGTAACGGGAAACAGGGAGCTGGTTTGGACTGCAAGCGCAGATTTTAGGAATGAGTTTGTTAAATGCACGCTGGGGTATTACAAGGATTTGAGTTCGTCTGAGGGAAGCAGACTGAACGTTATGAAAATTGAAGGAAAGGAGCTCGTTGCAAGACTCGCGAGAAAGGGGAATTTTCTGCTCATTGAGCTGAATGGGAATGCGAAGGATGTTGAATGGGCAGCTGGGCGCATAAAAAAGCAGGCTGAAAACGTTCAGAGAAGCGCGCAGTTTCTGCGCATGACTCCAAAAGGCGGCGTTTACGAGGGGCAAAAGCTTATAAACAGGAAATGAGTAAATAAAAATGAACGTACAGACGGCTAAAGACGGACGGAAACGGACGGGACAGCTATTTCTGACGTTTGGAGATGAACGTAATGGCATTCGGTAGAGGCGGATTTGGTGGAGGAAGAGGCGGAATGGGTGGCGGTCCTAAGCCAGTAAAAGTTGGCGAGGAAGTTGAAGTCACCATTGAAGCAGTTGCCTCAAAAGGAGACGGAATTGCAAAGAAAGAAGGATTTGTAATCTTCGTCCCAGGCGCAGCAGTGGGAGAAAAAATCATGATTAAAATAACAGACGTTAGAGGCAGGTATGCGATGGGTGAAAAGGCAGGCACAGGTTCAAGCGCAGCACCAGAAGCAACTGAAGCACCTGCTGAGGCAGAGGCAACTGAAGCACCTGCTGAAGAGGAACAGCCCGCTCAATAAGCGGTTTTTTCTTTTACTTCCTTTTTCTTTTATTTTAGGATTCCTAGCGGAGCACCAAAAAATTATAAATCTTTCGCCTTAAAGTAGGGTTTGGCAAGCATTCTCAAGAGCAAATCGGTTGCCTTGGAAATGGTATGAATGCTGGCTGCCTCTGTCTGGCGATGGCCATGAGCGCGGCGACTGGACTATAGCTCGCCGTGCGGAACCCGCGCTGGTTAAGCATGCCTGCAACATGAAAGAGCCAACCTCTAAAACGAACCGATGGGTTAAGATTTGTATCGGAGCGCTTGAGGAACTCTTCCACCGAGTCCAGAATGGGATGCTCGCCGGTTGTGGTTGAATGGCAAAGAAGAGAAAAGGAAGAAAAGCAAGTGGAAAGAAGAAAATTTCCAAGGTTGCGAAGCTGAAGAGGCTTGCAAAAAGAAGGAAAGGCAAGAAGAAAAAGAGATAGATCTATTTTTTAACAGCACGCTCTGCAATTTCCGTGGCTTTGCCTATGTAGGTTTCAGCGCGGAAGATTTGCTTGAGCTCATTCTTTGAAAGAAGGCGCGCGATTTCTGAATCGTTTGCGAGCACATCGTTGAGATGCTTCTTCGCGCGGTTTGCAAGAATGCTCGCTTTTCGAATTTTCTCGTGAGCTAACTGCCTGCTCATGCCTTTCTTTGCAAGCGCAATCATTACGCGCTCTGCGAGAACTAAACCGCGCGTTAATTCTAGGTTTTTCTTTATGTTCTCTGGAAAGAACTCCAAGCCGGCAAGGATTTCGTTTGCTTCCTTGAGCATGTAGTCAGTTAGAATGAAAGAGCTTGAAATTATGATGCGCTCGTTCGCCGAGTTAGTCAAGTCGCGCTCGTGCTCGAGAGCAATGTTCTCGAGAGCAACTAAGGAGTAGGCGCGGACTACGCGCGCGAGACTGCAGATGCGCTCGCAGCGGTGGGGATTGCGCTTCTGAGGCATTGTCGAGCTTCCAACCTGCGCATTTGCAAACGGCTCAGCGAGCTCTGCAATTTCAGTTCGCTGAAGATTGCGAATTTCCTTTGCGAGCTTGTCGAGCGTTGAAGCGGTGAGAGCAAGAATGCTTAGCGCTTCCGCAATTCTGTCGCGCTGAATTATTTGGTTTGAAGCTTCCGAGGGCTTGAGCTTGAGCTCGTTCATTACGTGCTTTTCTATTTCAAAAGCGCGCTCTCCAAATGTTGCCATTGTTCCTACGGCTCCGCTCATTTTTCCGACGTAGAGGCGCTTCTTCGCGTCGTTTAGGCGCTCGATGTTGCGCGCGATTTCGCGCTCAAAGATTGCAAATTTTAGTCCATAGGTTGTTGGAACTGCGTGCTGCCCGTGAGAGCGCCCTATGCACACTGTTTTCTTGTGCTTGAGTGCAAGGGAAGCGAGAGTTTTCTGGAGTTTTAGAAGGCGCGGCTCGAGAATTGCAATTGCGTCGCGGAGCTGAAGCGCAGTTGCGCAGTCTTCAATGTCGTAGCTTGTTGCGCCCAAATGAATGTGCCCGCCTGCTTCTCCTGAGCACTGCTCTGCAAGAGCTTTAACGACTGCCATCAAATCATGGTGAATCTTGCTGTCAATCTGCTTCACGCGCGCGAGCTTAACTTTTTTCGAGGCGCGGGCAATTTCGTTAGCTGAAGAATTAGGGATGTTTCCGCAGGAAGCATGCGCTCGTGCAAGTGCAACTTCGACGTCTAGCCATCGCTTTAGGCGGTTCTCTTCTTCAAAAACGGCATTCATTTCCGTCTTATAGCGGGTTTCGAGAGGCGAAACTACCAAAACATCACCAATAAGTATAAATCTTATACTATTAAAATGATTTGTGTTCGCGAGGTGAGATTATATGTACAAATTAACTGAACCCCCGTATTTGCAGATTGCTCTTGACTTAGTTGACGAGGAGGAAGTAAAGAAAATAGTTGGTGGCTTCCCGAGTAGCAAGAAGATACTTATCGAGGCAGGAACTCCATTGATTAAGGCTTGTGGAATAAGTATTATTCGTACACTCAGGAAGCTTGCACCAGAGAATGTCATAGTTGCGGATATGAAGACGATGGATGTAGGTAAACTCGAAGTTCAGCTCGCGCTCAAAGGAGAAGCAAATGCTTCGGCAGTTGCTGGAGCCGCGCCCCTTGAAACGATTAAGGCAGTAATTAGGGAGGCGCATGCGCAAGGAATGTATGCAGTGCTCGATACGATTAATGTTTGCGATGTTGTTGAACTGCTCAAAAAGCTTGAAGAGAAGCCAGATATCGTGGAGTTGCATAGGGGAATTGATGAAGAATGCACAAAGGAGCGCTCCTGGGAAGTTGTTGAGAAAATAAAGAAGCTTGATAAAACGATTTTGGTTGCGGTTGCGGGCGGCATGACGCTCGAAAGCGTGCCCGAAGCATTGAAGCACAACGTAGATATTGTAGTTGTAGGACGCGGAATTACTGCGCAGAAGGAGCCTGCAAAGGAAGTTGAGAAGTTTCTGAAATTGCTTGGCTAATTACTGCTTTTTCTTGAAAACGGGAAGCTGAATGTAGTAGATTCCCTTATCGTCCTTAACTGTTATTGGATTTTCTGCGAGCGAACGCAGATCCATTTCAAAAATTCCGTCCTGAAGAATTTTAACGTTTTCAACGTCGAGCGAGAGAGGCTTGCTGGTTTGATTTGCGAAGCGCGTTAGAATGGTTTCTTCAACTTCGTGTGCGTTCTTTATTTCAGGCGCTTTGTTGGGGTCTGCAAGAAAGAGAAAGAGGCGCGCGCCGCACTCGCAGCCGTTTGTCAATGCTAGGGATTCTGAATCATAGATTTTTCCGCACTTCATGCATTTGTGTGGCATTATTGCTCACTTCTTTTTTGATTTTTCTTTCTCTTTTTCTCTTTCCTTTTCTTTTGCTTCTTTTTCTTTCTGCTCTTTCTCCTTTTCCATTTTTTCTGCCTTCTGCTCTTTCTTTTCCTTTTCGGCTTTTTCAGGAATTGGAGCGCTTTCAAAAACCTGCGCGAAAAGATGAATGGAGTTCGGATCCTGCTTTATTTTGCGCACTAGAGCCGAAGGACCTATTACTGTGATTCCGCGCGGCTTTCCGCCAAGAAAGCGGATGAGCGCAGAGCGGAGCGCATCAAGGCTTCCGCCGCCCAGAGTTGAGATTTCAATGCCTGCAAATTTCTCGTCGTTTCCAATCTGCTTCATGGTTTCGGCAATAAGAAGGCGTTCTTCGTTTGGAGTTAATTTTTCCTCAAGAACGAGAATTTTATTCTCGCGCACGTTGCTTAAAATGTAGTTTGTCTTCTCCTTTTCTCCCGAGTTTGGGAGCATACTTGTTGCAAGAAATTCTATTTGAAGCTCCATTTTGTTTGCACCTTGCCTAACCGAGTTTCCCCGTGATTACTGAATATAATTCATTAACGTTGTTTCCAGTGAGCGCAGAAATTTCCACTACATCATACTGCGGGAAAGCTTCGCGAATCTTTTTTGGGTCTGCGTTTGGCAGATCAATTTTGTTCGCAATGAGAATTACTGGAATACTGCGCGCTTCCAGATTGCCGAGAATGGTTAAATTGACTTGAGTGTATGGATCTTCTGCAGAATCCATGACAACAAGAGCTGCATCAACGTTTTCAAGCCACTTGATTGCTTCTATTACTCCTTTGGTTGCCTCTTTCGCGCGCGATTTGGCTGTTTTGGTGCTCAAACCGTAGGCGAGAAAATCGCGGTAGTCGACTTTTGTTGAGATGCCAGGCATGTCGAGAAGATTCATTTCCAAGCTTTTTCCTTTCGCACTCATCTTCACCTTTTCTTTCTTCTGCACTTCGCGCGTTTCGTGCGGAATTGCTGAAACTGTTCCCATGGGTTCCCCTAGCCAGTCCATTGCTATTTTGTTTGCAATTGTGGTTTTGCCTGCGTTCGGGGAGCCGTAGAGGCCCAGGCTTACTTTTTTTCTTTTCCCGAATATACCAGCTAGCCACTGCAAAAATGAATGAAATGACATACATATGCCTCTGGTCGCAAGTGAGTTATGAGAGGAGGGGGTTTATATTTTTTACTCGCGGAATTAAAATACCGCAAGCAGAATGCATGCAGGGGTGGCGGAGCCAGGTCAAACGCGCCAGACTCAAGATCTCGCCGCAATTTGCAGTCTATGCAAATGTGGCGCATTTTTGCACGAAGCAAAAATAGCGCGAAAGCGATGCGCAATCTGGTGACTTAGGTCTACGAGAGTTCAACTGTCCTTTCTTATAGAAGGAGGAGACAGAACACATCTCTCCCCCTGCACTGTCTTCAGGTCTCAGAGCATTAGCTATAGCGGTCTGATTTTGCCATATTGTCTGTGCAAAACTAGGCAGTTGAAAATAGAAAGAACGCGCTAAAACTGCTTTCTACTCAATTTAGACTTTCTTTACGTTCTTTGCGCGCAAGCCTCTTTCGCTTGTTTCAACTTCGTATTCTACGGAGTCGCCGGGCGCGAGTGCTGCACCGCCTTCAATTGATGAAGTGTGCACGTACACGTCTTTGCCGTCGTCGCCCGTGATGAATCCGAAACCACGCGCGGAATTAAACATTTTTACTTTTCCTTTCATTAGATCACCTTAGCATATACATTTTGGAGGGCATAAGCTATAAACCCTGCCTAGCTGGCAATTAGGGCAAAAAAGCAAGTATTCTAAGAAAAAGAAAGAAATACGCGCGGAAAAAAGCACGCGCCAGTTGCTCAGTACCCTTCGCTGTACTTCTTGTAGATGAAGAAGAGAACGCCAAGAAGCACGATTACTGCAATCACTGGGAACCAGTTGAAGTTGCCGAAGGAGAAAATCGGCTCAGAGTCCTTCTTTATTTGTGCGTAGTTGATAGTATAGTTTCCGCTTATTGAGTTTAAGTTTCCGGCTCCGTCTTCTGCTTCAATCAAGTAGAACAGTTCGGTTCCGTCTTCCTGCGCGGGAATTGTGGTTTGAAAGGTTGTTGAATTGATTAGGTATAGAGATTGAGCAGTCCAGTTGAGTGTATCGCTCTCGTTTTTCTTTGCCGCGTATTGGAATTTCACGCTGGATATTCCAGAGGAATATTTTCCATTGTCAATGATGTTGAACTGAAGCATGAGAAGCTCGTTTCGCGAACCTTTTACTGTGAGTTCACCTATCTGTGGAGCGCTTAGATCGAGAACCACGCGCTCATATGCGCCTTCAAAAAGGTCTGCTGTGGTGGACTTGATAAGCTCATTGTAGGAAACTGAAACTAACGTGCTCTTTCCAGGAAGAGTTGGGAAAACTGCTTCTCCCGAATCATTGGTGAGCGCACTTTTGCCTGCAACGGTAATCGCAGCGGAGAGGGGGTTTCCTTCTTCGTCAACGACGCTTACAACTAGATCGTATTCTTGAGTTATGAGTGAAACTGAAGAGTCATTTGCAGAGAGAATCGTTGTGCTTGAATTCACAGAATCTCCATCTTCAACCTGCACTGTGTATGTTCCTTCTGGAAGCGAGAAAGTTGCGTAGCCCAAACTGCTCGAAATCGCAGAAACTGTTGAAACTGAAGATTGGACGGAAACGCGCGCTCCCTTAACCGGTTTTCCATGCTGATTGTTCACGCTCACGAGCAGTTGATAGATTGGAAGAGAAATTTCAATGACAGCTGGTTGCGGTTTGCCGTCCCAGTGTCTTCCAGTGTACGGCTTTGTGATTCCCCAGTAGGTTACGAAAAGAACGTATTCCTCCTTGTCTTTGTCCGCAGGCACTTGATTGTAAAGCGTAATGTTGAACATTCCGTATTCGTTAGTGTAGCCGGTTCCGCGAGCGTCAAATTCGCCTTCCTTCAACGGGTATTTGTCTGTCTGGTATTTTACTTCAACGAACGCGTTTGGAATCGCGCGCCCGTTTCCGTCAACTACGTGGAGCTCAACGTTTTCGGTCCAATAGGCAAATGCAAAAGAAGAAATCAGAAGAATTGCAAGCAGAATGTTCAGTTTGTTCATGGTTTCGCCTCCAAATAACGGTGATAGGTTAGTTATATGACGGGGGTTTATTTAAATAACTGACGGCTACGCTGCTCCTGCTTGCACTAGGTTTTTGAAATGGGGCTACAGGGATTTGAACCCTGACGTACAGGTATCTCCGAGCGAATTCACTCGACGCGATTGCGCCGTCATCGCTCCAGTTTAGATATCATTCCTATCTTTCGAAAGGTCAAAATACCTGCAATAAATGCAACGCAGAAGCATATACTTCTGGAGCCTGCCGCGCTGCCAAGTTACGCCATAACCCCATCTACGGCGTACGCTTAGAATTAAGAACAGAAGAAATAAATAAAGCTTTCACTTTCTCTAAAGCGCTTTTATCTGCTTTACGAACTCTTCGAGAACGAGCTTTCCGAAGCCTTTGTTGATTTTCAGGCTCGCGGCAACGTCGTGCCCGCCTCCAGATTCGAGCGCATTCTTGTACTCTTCTTTTATGTTCGCGATTATTTTGTTTGCGCTGAAGCCGCGTGAACGTGCGACTTCGTTTGCACGCACAGTGATGAAGTGCCCGCCATAGCCCACGGTGACGAGCGGGCCGCTCTCGTTTTCAGCAAGTTCTTCGTGGATTTTTCCGCATGCTTTTCCCTTTGAAGGAAACTCCCCTTTCTTAACTGCTCGGTCCAAGCGCACGAATATACAGCGGATTCCGTTGGGAAACGTTTTGTCGGTTACGAATTCTTTTGCGATTTCTTTCGAACGCTCCATGCGCTCAGTCGCCTGCGCGTAGATGGAAGTGAGGAGAGTGTCGTTTAGGAGAACTGAGTAGTAGAACTCGAGTGTGTTGGGGAATTTGGAATAGGTTGCAAGAAAATCAAGAGTGGTCGCCTTTTTCTTAAGCTCGTCGGTCGGAGTTGAAAGCTTGCTTTTGTCTCCCGTAAGCGAGATTCGCTGGAGCTCTTCAACGTCGATTTTTTCAACTCGTTTTGCAACCTCGCACGCGAGCATGCCGGCAGTATAATCAGAAGTTCCGTTTGCACTCCATGGAGAAACGAGCGAGTCGATTCCTTTTGGAGTCGAAGGAGTTGGGTGGTGGTCTACTGCGAGCACTTCAAAGCCCGCGCCTTTGAGAATTGCAATCGCACCCTCGCTGTCAGGGTTTACTCCGAAGTCAACGAGAAGCACCAGCGGCTCGCGCGTAGCTGGATTTAGGTTGCGAAGCGTGTTTATGTCGCGCAGAGCATCTGCAGTTTTGTAGATTGCTGAATTATTTTGGAAGAGATAGAAAGGACGCCTTTCTTCTCCAATGAGTTTTTTTATTGCGAGCATTAGCGAAATTCCGCCGCAAATGCCGTCGGCGTCTGAGTGGTAGCGTATGAGAATAGGTCGAAAAGTGAGAACTGCACATCTTATTCTTTTTGCAGATCCGCGAATTAAAGGAGCAAGCGCTTCCATAATTGCGTCTTGGAAGAGAGGAACTGCATCGAACGGCTCGGCTTCTTTGTCAAGTTCGTTTGCAACACGCTCCTTTAGCGCATGCGCTTCTTCTCCTTCAAGCTTTTTCGCGCTTTCTGCGTAGAGCTGGAGGAAGTTGCCTCTGAAGCGCGTGTTTCCGCTTGCTTCAATTGCATCTCCAACTGCGAAATGAGCTTCTGAAGAGACATCGATAATTCCAGTTTCGTCGGAGAGGGTATAGACTAAAAACTGGGGCGTCTCGAGAATTTTGAATATCTCCCCGCGAACGCTCACTCCGCGCTCCTCCTGAACCTCGCTTATTTTCTTCAGCATGCAAGTAATTAGAGGGCGGAAAGTTATTAAATTTAAGATGAAGAAATAGTAAATGCGTTTAAGCGATGGAAAACGCAGGAGGTTCGTTTTATGGTAGAAGCAACGATTATCAACTACAGACGCGGTACGAGAACTGAGTACACGAACCAATTTGTTGTTGAAGTGGAAGGAGTAAAAGACAAGGAAGAAGCAAAGAATTTTGTTGGAAAGAAGATAGTCTGGAAAACGAGTTCTGGAAAAGAGATGGTGGGAAAGCTTACACACCCGCACGGAAACAGCGGAGCGATGCTCGCGCGCTTTGAGAAAGGCTTGCCAGGGCAGGCAGTAGGAACAAAAGCAAGCGTAGTGGAGTAAAAAGAAGGGGAGAGTAGACGAAGATGGAAGAGAGCGCCGAAACTATCGTTGAGCGCTTTTCGCGCGCATGCCCAAAAAACATGAAAAACGGCCCTTGCGGCGGGGTTCGCAATGGAAAGTGCGAAGTTTCCGGAAGAGGCGCGTGCGTCTGGTGCGAGATTTATAAGCAAGTTAGCAAAGACGAGTTTTTGAAGGTGCGCGAATGACAATTCTGCGCGAGCTAATTGGGAAGAAATTCATGGTTACAGGAGAGGTTGCACCTCCTAGAGGAACAAACCTTGCTAAGCTTAGGAAAGAAATTCGCGAGTCGCCTTTGGAAATTCTTAACGTAATAGACAATCCTGGAAGCAGAATGCTTCTCAGCTCGCTTGGAGGAAGTTTAGTGGTTAAGGAAGAATGAAAAGAACCTATTTTTCAGCTTACCTGCAGAGACCGAAATATTCTCGCGCTCCAGTCTGAGCTTCTTTCTGCAAGCGCACTTGGAATTGAGAATGTTCTTGCGTTAACTGGAGACCACCCGAGCGTTGGCGAGTATCCGAAAGCAAAAGCAGTGTTTGATTTGGATGCTGTGAGGCTGCTTAAGTTAATTGAAAAAATGAACAGCGGAGAGGACGCAAATGGAAAGGAGCTTGAGGGAAGATGCTCGTTTTTCTCGGGAGCCGCGCTCGCGCCGAATGTTTCGCCTATTGAGCCTGAAGTTCTGAAAACCAAGAAAAAAATTGAGAGCGGAGCGAAGTTTTTTCAAACGCAAGCAATTTATGATTTAGACGAGCTTGAAAAGTTTTTAGAAATTTACGAGCGCGAATGCGGAGGAAGCGAAGAGCTGAGAAAATGCACGCTTGCCGGAACCGTTCTGCTTCATTCGCAGAGTGTTGTAAATTTCCTGAAAACTCTTCCGGGAGTGAAAATTTCCGAGGAGGTTGAGGCGCGCG
>JBDROI010000106.1:0-2326 GCA_043810245.1 Microcaldota archaeon | reverse complement strand
AGGCGGAAACGGAAACGTCTACGACGCGGATTTCAAGGTTGAGGATAAAAAGTAGAAAGAGGTGTAAGATGGGCTTTGTTGATGATTTCATAAACGCAAGGGAGCAGGCGAAGACTGAGGATACCTACAGGAAGGAAGTAAGGGAGCTTGAAAAAGCGCTGGAGCAGGTCAGCGACAAGAGCAAGAAGCTGGAGTTCTCTTTTGCGCTTATGAAAGTAACAGGGCATGAACAGGAAGCAATGAAGATGATTGCAGAAGCGCTTGTTCATCCCGAAAAGAAAATCCGCAAAGAAGCAGCGCAGGCTATTGAAGTGCTGACAGGGCATGATGTGAAAGAGCAAACAATTAGTTGGCTTAAGTATCCGCTGGATGGGGAGGCTACACTTGCGATTGCTGCAAACAAACAGAATCTGACAAGCGAGAGAATTGACGAGCTTTTTAAGTTTTTGACGCATAGATTTTTCCTTCGCGGTATGGAAACGCTTGCAGTGCTGAAGAACAAGGGAATTTTCAGCAAAGAGCAGCAGGCGGAATATGAGGAGAGGGTTGTGAATAGAGTTGGCAAACCGATGATTAAATTAATGAAAGAACACCATGTGCGCGATACTGCGCTTAATGTTGAGCATATGCGCGGTTTGTATGCTCTTGGAATTATTGGCGAAGAGGATTTTGTGGCTTTTGCCAAAAGCTTAATTCAGATGTTAGCATTTAGCGACCCCAACCTCCATTATTATGATGTTATGGAAGCAATGGACCTTTTACTGCAGATAACCTCGACAGAGAAGAAGGCTGAAATAGTTGGACGCGAATTCGTTAAGGTTTGTATAGATATGATTAAAGAGCCAAAGAAAGACCAAGCCCGGCCGTATTCGCTCGTTCGTCTTGTCGGGCCGGATGTATTAGACTGTTTTGCAAGAGCAAAGGAGAGCCCTTTAACAGCGAAGTCATGCCAGAAGCCCTTGATTGAACTGATGAACAGTAAAGAAAGCTGGGAGATGCGCAAGTGGGCGCGCGAAATGCTTGAAATGCTGAACCTTCCGCTGCAGGTGGAGGAGAAAGAAAAGAAAAAGCAGGAGAAGAGAGGAAGCTTAATTCCAAAGAAAGTGCCAGAAGTAAAGATAGGAAAACTTGCGCCTGAAAAGAAGGAGGCGCGGAAGAAGATGACTACTTAGATGGAGTGAAAGCATGACGAAGCGAGACTACTACGAAGTGCTTGGCGTAAACAAAAGCGCGGGCAAGGACGAGCTCAAGAAGGCATACCGCGAGCTCGCGCTCAAGCACCACCCGGATAGGAGCAAGGAAGCGGGCGCGGAAGAGAGATTCAAGGAAATTTCAGAAGCATATGCTGTTCTTTCAGATGACGAGAAGCGCGCGCAGTACGATCAGTTCGGGCACGCGGGCTTTGACCGCATGTACTCGCAGGAAGACATTTTCAGGAATATGGATTTTGAGAATATTTTCCGCGGGTTTGAAGATATGGGCGGAAACCCGTTTGGGGATATTTTCGGAATGGGAGGCGGAAGAAGAAGGGCGAGCGGAAAGGGCGCGGATTTGCAGTATAATTTGGAAGTTACTCTTGAAGAAGCCGCGTTTGGGGCTGAGAAACTAATTGAAGTAAACAGAATGAGAACGTGCAGCGCATGCAATGGAAGCGGAGCTGAAAAAGGAAGTTCTGCAAAAACTTGCGGAACGTGCGGAGGAAGAGGGCAGGTTGCAAGCATGAAGCAAATGGGCTTCATACAGTTTAGAACAGTTACTACCTGCCCGAAATGCCGAGGAGAAGGGCAGACGGTTGAGCGCCCGTGCAAAGAATGCAGAGGAAGAAAGAAAGTCGCAGTCACTAATAAGATAAACGTTTCAATTCCAGCGGGAGTAGACAATGGAGATAGCTTGCGCCTTGAAGGCGAAGGAGAAGGAGGAAGAAGAAACGGAGACTTGTTCATAGTTATACGCGTAAAAAAGCACAAGCTGTTTGCGCGCGAAGGAAGCAATATTTATTTTGAGCAGGAAGTTGATTTCTCGGAGTTGGCGCTTGGAGGCGAGATTGAAGTGCCTACTCTGCGCGGAAAAGCAGTTGTAAAAATTCCTTCGGGTACTCAGAGCGAGAGCGTCTTCAGATTACGCGGGGAAGGAATCAAAGGGTTTAGGGGCGCTGGAGACGAGCTTGTTCGCGTGAAAGTGAAAGTTCCAAGCAGTTTGAGCGAGAAGCAGAAGGAGCTTCTGCTTGAGTTCGCGAATGACGGAAAGAAGGAAGCGGAAAAAAAAGCTAAGGAGAAGAAGGGCTTTCTTGGGAATATGTTTGGCTGAAAGAATTAGAAGGCGCGCC
>JBDROI010000105.1:0-2045 GCA_043810245.1 Microcaldota archaeon | reverse complement strand
TGTAGATATGAATGATAAGATATTTGCTACTATGAAGGATTTGAAAATAGGAAAATATGTATTGATTGATGATGTACCGTGCAGAGTGGTTGAAATACAGACGTCTTCGCCTGGAAAGCATGGAGCAGCGAAGATGAGAATTTCGGCAATGGGGCTCTTTGACGGGCAGAAGAAGACGCTTCTCAAACCGTCTGATGGAGATGTAGAAGTTCCAATTGTTGAGAGAAAGAACGGGCAAATCATGTCGTTAAATGGCAGTATTGCGCAGATTATGGATTCTACTACTTACGAAACGTTTGAAATTCAGGTTCCAGCCGATATTACGGGCGCAGAATCTGGAAAGGAAGTAGAGTATTTGGAAACAATGGGTAAGAGACTTGTTATGCGAATAAAGTAAAAAGCAAAGAAAGCGAACAAAGAAATTTACGAGGTGGCAGTATGGACATAAAAATAACTGAGCAGAGAGAAAACCCGCTTTTGAAGAGAACTGATGTGAAGTTTGTGGCGACATTTGCCAATGCAACTCCAAGCAGGAGCGAAGTAGGGGCAGAGCTTGCAAAGAAGCTGGGCGTTGACATTGCAAACATAGCTATAAACGACATGATTCAGGGGTTTGGAGAAAAGAAAGTAAAGGGCTATGCAAAAGTGTATGTTGACTCAAAAACAAAGGAAGCGACTGAGCACAAGTATCGACTTGAGCGCGGAATAAAAAAGGAAAAGAAAGAAGGCGAAGAAGCAGCGCCTGCAAAAAAATAAGATAGGTGATATTAATGGCGGATGAAAAAGCTGAAAAAACTGAGAATAAGCCAAAGAAAGCGAAGAAATTTGCTGCGCGCAAGCCAAAGAGAAGCTGTCCAAAGTGTGGAGCTGGAACCTCGCTTGCAGAACACGCAAACCGGTATGCATGCGGAAAATGCGGGTATATGGAGCTTAAGGCGAAGCAGTAGAAGGAAGAGAAAAAGGAGTAGCTGCTTATGGGAGCGCTTCGTTTTGCAGATATTGATAAATTGGTAGCTCTTCTCGTGTTTGCATCTGCAGTCTACTTGATTTCTATTTTTACAATTGGCTTTTTGGAGATAACTAGAGTGGCCGAAATCGCGGGCGCTGGAGTTATTGTTCTTTTAATTCTTCAGGAGCTTGTTTTTCGAGGAATTCTGCTTGAGAAGTTTGGGATTTGGATTCAGGCGCTTGTGCTCGCATGCTTGCTTGCTGTGCTTTGTGCACATAGTTATGTTGAAGCGGTTGCGCTTTTTGTCTATGGCTTTGCGAGCTCGGTTGTACTTGCGTTGCTGAAAAAGGAGCGCGGACTGTTGCTCTGCGTACTTGCTGGCTTAGTTTACTTGGTCTTCTTTCTTGCAACTGTCGGCAATCCATATTTTGCAACCGGCGTGCTATCCCTCTTCCTGCTTCTCTTTCCGTTTTACTATCTAAGAAGAAGCTCAAGTTGGAAAGAAGTACTTGAAACGCTTGGCTTGAGGCGCGAAGGGCTGTTGAAGAATATTCTGCTCGGAATTGCTCTTCTGTTTGCATCATATGCTATGCTTATAGTTGTTGCCTTAACGCTCGGAGCACTAGGCTATGCTGATCAAGAGTTGGTGCAGGAAACAGTGAGCGGGCTTCCAGTTTACCTGCTCGTGTTTGCAGTAGTGTTTGCGCCGTTTGCAGAGGAGATTTTCTTCCGTGGATTTCTTACGCCAAGGATTGGAATAATCGGCTCAAGCGTCGTGTTCGCGCTTGCACATTTTCAGTATGGAGCGATTAGTGAGATAGTTGCAACGCTCTGCTTGGGTTTGCTTTTTGCCTATGCGCGCAAGAGAACGAACTCGGTGGTTGCGCCCATGGTTGCGCATGTGATTATTAATCTGGTTTCCATAATTGTAATCAAGACTGTTGGGGCTGCTTAGCATGTTAGCGATTGGAATTGAATCAACTGCGCACACGCTTGGAATTGGGATTGTTAGAGATGGAGAGGTGCTCGCGAATGAGAAGCTCATGTACAAGCCTAAATTTGCTGGAATTCACCCGAGAAAGGCGGCTGAACAGCA
>JBDROI010000104.1:0-25280 GCA_043810245.1 Microcaldota archaeon | reverse complement strand
GGGCTTTCTTGCGAGTTATGCGCAGAGGCTTGGCTAATCTCTAGAAAACGCGCGAACGTAGTTGTCTCCATACGCGGCGAGCACAGATCATATTATAGATTATTGCCACTTTCCTAACTCGCCTTTTTCCAAATGTTTCTCCCCATTTGCACGAAACCTGAAATTTGTCGTAGACTCCCAGAGAAGAAGATCAGTAATTTTTTTATCAAATTCTTTATTTGCACTGACGAGATTGGAGACGACTGAGGCGGTTTTCTTTTCATTCTTTAGAGATTTTGAGGAGGTAATATTATCGGACCGTATAAGAAAAGTTAACCCCGCAGTTACAACTGCAACTGAAAACAGCACTCCAACGCCAAGCTTCCAGTTCTTTCTTGCGTACCTCTGAAAAGCTTCCCGTATATAGTGATTCTTAACAGTAGGCTTCTCTGCAATATTAGGCATTTGTCTCGTAATGGGGCTGCTCATATGCTCACGAGACTAACTGGGTCGTTTTGGGTATTTAAGCGTTTCTAAAGAGTTTTTTGTATTTGGGAGAAGAATATGCGAGAAAATGTCGTTTTTAGCGTCGTTATTACGGCGGGTGTTCGTTAGTTTCTGGAAAACGCCCGCACGTAGTTGTCTCCATAGGCGGCGAGCACTTTGCTTCCGTCTGCAGAAGTATACGTTCCCATAATTCCCTTCTGCGTGCCAGCGCTTGCTCCCGCGCCTATTGACGCCCACTTTTCAGTTAGAATGGGGTCGCTGTTGAGCGCGGAAACGTGCTCGAAAATTACTGTTCCGCGCTCGTTGTAAATGAAAAGCTTGTTTTCAGGCGCGCCTCCAACTGAAACGATTTTTCCGTCTTCGCTTATTGAAACTGCGTTGTGCCCTACGTTTTCAAGATTGTCTCCGGCGATTCGCGCGCGCCAGAGAATTTCTCCGCTGTTTCCGTCGATGTAGTAAACCCAGGCGCCAACGGTTCCGATTGCGAGCCGAGAGCCGTCTTTGCTCACTGCGCCCGTGCCTGCCGTATGATCTGGAACGCGCAGACTCCAGCGCACTTTTCCGCTCGGGTCAAAAGAAAACAGAGTTCTTCCTTTTCCAGTTGCGTAAGTGTTTCCGTTTTCATCAACTGCTAAGAAAAGAGGGAACTCGCCTAGGTATGCTTCCCAAATTTTCTCTCCACTCTGCACGTCGAACATTGCAGTATAGCCAAAGCTTACTCCAGTTACAAAGCGCGAGTCGTCGCTCGTGAATTTCGAGTTTCTTAGAGACTCGCGAATTCCAGTGAACCCGCGCACAAAGCTTCCATCAGAGCTTCGGAGAAGCGCAAAGTCATAGTCGCTTTCTCCTTCGCGAATCGGCCCAGTTAACACGTATTCTCCATTGTGCGAAATCGCGACTTCGCGGTTCATGCTTTTGCAGTCTTTCTTCCATTTCAGCGAGCCGCTTGTTGAAACCGCGTAAACGTAATTGTCACTGCAACCCGCGGCAACAAAGCTTCCATCGCGCGCAATGTCGATTCCCCAGCACTCGTTTTCAGTCGGGTACTTCCAGAGCTCGTCTCCAGTTTCTGTATTGAGGAGGTAAAAGTTCGTGGGCTTGTCGAGTTGCGGGGGGTGTTTCGCTTGAGAAGCAACTGCGTACTTCCAGCTCGAGTCCGCGAGCACCCAGAAGAAGCCGTAGTAGCCGCTTGCTTTTGATTCCCAATCGAGCGAGTAGCTTGCGTCTTCCGCTCTCGGCTCGAGCGCGAGGTTGAGCATGAGCTTCTCGCCTTTTCTCGGGGAAACGTCTTCTTTGTAGTAGTATTCGTAGCCGTCTGCTTCAACTGTTACGAAGTAATCAAGCGAAGGATATTCCTCCTCCTGCCCAATGAAAAACGGCTTTAAATCATCGACAGAGGAAACGCTCATCGTGTATCTTCCAGAGCTGTCCGTTTGCTGAGTGAAGCTGTTTCTTCCAGTGAATAAGTTCGCGCGCACGAACGCATTTTTCACGAGCTTTCCTGTTTCCTTGTCGGTCACCAAGCCGTAAATCATCGCAGTTTGGTTTAATCTTCCGTCTTCCATTGAACTGCTGTAGAAGCGCACGTTTGCACTCACGGAATCGGATGCATCGGGCGTCTGCCAGAATGGAAAGCTCACGTTGAATTCTCCCGACGCGTCGTTTGAGGCAAAGTAGTGCAAGATTTTCTCTTCTCCTGCTTCTAAACTCACATTAGTTGCCTGGAAGCTGAAGAAGTGCGCGCACCAGTTTGGAACGTATTTCTGCTTTAAATCGTTTGTTGAGTTTGTGTAGATTGTTTCGCGCACACTTCCCAAGTTTTTCACGTGAATGAAGAGGTCTGCTCCATTAGTTACGTCTGAGTATGACGCAGCGGTTGAGTAGTAGGAAATTTCCAAATTGTTGAGTGTTAGAGTTTTCATTTCGCCTTCAACTGGCTGGAGAACTTTTTCGCTAGGGGGCTGAGGCTGGTTTTCAGGAGGAGGAAATTGGCCGCCGTTTGGCGGATTAGGTGGTTGGTTTGAGGGAAATTGAGGAGGCTGATTGCCGCCAAAATCATCGCCGGGGGCAAGCGGATCGCGCGTCTGGTTTGGAGGCTGAGGAGGCGGAAGAACTTTGCTTTCGTTTTCGTCTTTTGGGGGTGCTCCATTTTTTTCAGCGCCCAAGCACCCAAAGAGAAGCGCGAAAACTAAGAAAAGAGAAAGCAGGAGAACGACGCGGTTTGAAAAGAAACTCATAAGTTCACTTTACTCGCAGAGCGTATTTAAGCTTTCTCGAACTAATTTGTAGAGCTGATTGGAGTTGAGAAAGTGGTTGCAATTAAGGTTGAGAAGCTTACTAAAAAGTTTAATCAATTTACTGCAGTAAACGAGATTTCGTTCAGCGTTGAAGAGGGCGAAATTTTCGGTTTATTGGGCCCAAACGGCGCGGGCAAGACTACTACTATTAATATGCTCTCAACGCTTCTCGACATAACCGCAGGCTATGCCGAAGTAGGCGGTTTTGAAGTTTCGAAGAACCGAGACGGCGTTAGAAGAAGCATAGGAATTGTTTTTCAGGACCCTGCGCTGGATAATAAGCTGACGGGAAGGGAGAATTTGGAGTTTCACGCGCGCATGTATAATTTGAGCGACGATGTGCGCGAAACGAGAATTAAGGAAGTTCTCGAGCTCGTTGAATTGACTGAGAAAGCAGATGCGCTTGTTGAAACATATTCTGGAGGAATGAAGAGGCGCCTTGAAATTGCGCGCGGATTAGTTCACCGCCCAAAAGTTTTATTTCTAGATGAACCAACGCTTGGCTTGGACGCGCAAACGCGTAGGCATATTTGGGATTACGTGAGCAAATTAAACCGTGAAATAGGAATTACGATTATTTTAACCACGCACTACATGGAGGAAGCGGATTATTTGTGCAAACGCATTGCAATTATTGACCACGGAAAAATTGCCGCGCTTGATACGCCCAGCAGACTGAAGGACTCGCTTGGAGGCGATGTGGTTTCAATTGAAGTTGAAGGAGACGCAAGCGCGTTTTCAACAAAACTTGAGAAGGAAACTTGGGTAAAGAAGGTTGCAAAGCACGGAGAAGAATGTTCTGGAAACAAACTCTGCTTGACAATGGAGCGCGCGGAGCAGAGAATTGCGGAAATCGTGGAGCTTGCGCGCGCAAGCGGAGTGAAAATAACTTCAGTAAGCACCCACAAGCCGAGTTTGGAAGACGTGTTTCTGCAGTTGACTGGAAAAACAATGCGCGAAGAAGAAGCAAGTGGAGCAAGCCCGCTCGCCGAGATGATGAGAAGGAGAGCAAGAGGGAATTGAGGGATGAAAATGAAATTAATTGACCCGAATGCAATTTACGTTCTTTGGCTGAGAGAAATGAAGCGCTATATGCGCGCAAAATCCCGAGTTTTAGGAACACTTGTGATGCCTCTAATGTTTCTTGGATTTTTAGGGTTTGGGTTCAATGGAGTTGCAATTCCGGGAATGGGAGAAGGAGTTGACTACCTTCACTTTTTAATTCCTGGAATTTTGGGGATGGGACTGCTTTTCACCTCTATTTTTGCAGGAATTTCGGTTCTCTGGGATAGAGAGTTTGGATTTTTGAAAGAAATTATGATTGCTCCAGTTAGCAGAGTTTCAATAGTTCTTGGAAGAATCGCGGGAGGAGCAACGACTTCGGTTCTTCAGTCAATTTTGATTCTTGTAATTGCAATTATTGCTGGTTTCAGCGTGCCGAGCTTGTCTGGCTTCGCGGTTTCGCTTCTTTTCATGGTTTTGATTTCAAGCACGTTCATAGGCTTGGGGTTGATTTTCGCTTCCAATATGAAGGACATGCAGGGATTCAATTTGATTATGAATTTTGTTATTTTTCCAATGTTCTTCCTTTCAGGAGCAGTTTTCCCGCTCGCAAACCTTCCAGACGCAATAAAGATAATTTCCTACGCAGACCCGCTCACTTACGGGGTTGATGGAATGCGGGGCGCGCTCGTTGGCAATTCAATGCTCCCGCTCGAAGTAGATTTTGTGGTTTTAAGCGCGTTCGCACTCTCGATGGTAGTTTTAGGAGCCTATTTCTTTGAGAAAAGCGAGAGCGTTTAGCGTTTGAGAAAACGCTATAGATGCTTGCAAATCTCAAATTATCCACCCCAAGGATTATCCTATGGCGGGATAATTGCGAAAAACTTACGTTTTCGAGAGAGTTATTCTTCGCTTTCTTCCCCTTTCTTGATGTACAAATAGCGCTCAAGCTCGCGCCTAAACGTGCTCCACGTGACGTTAGCCGGAGTTTTCTCGGTTTCTTCGTGCTCAATCTGCAGGAACTGCTTTACGTGCGAGTCAAATAGGTCTGCGTGGTGGAGCGCGCATGCCTCGCTGAAGCGAGGGCGCACCGGCGAACCCCATTCTTCTTTTTCATGGTGACTTAGAATCAAGTGGTAGAGCTTGAGCTTAAGCTCTTCTGGGAAATTCGGAAGAGTTTCAAACTGCTTGTTGAGCATGTGCGCGCCGAGCACAAGATGCCCTGCGAGCCCTCCTTCAGCAGTATAATCAACGCGCGTAGTAAACGAGTACTCGCGGAGCTTTCCAACGTCGTGGAGAAGCGCGCCGGTGAGCAAGAGCTCGCGGTCTAATTCAGGGTATTGAATGCAGAGCGTTTTGCAGAGCTCAACAACTGAGTAGGTATGCTCAAGAAGCCCGCCTATATAGCTGTGGTGGTGAACTTTTGCAGCAGGAGCCCGCTTGAATTCGCGCGCAAACTCTTTGTTTTCAAGGAAAGAAAGAAGAAGAGCGCGCAGGTGCGCGTTTTTGAAGGATGACGCAAGAGCTAGAAGCTCTGAAAACATTTTTTCAACGTCTTTGGTTGTTCTTGGAAGAAAATCTTCTGCGGAAATGTTTTCGGATGAAATTTTCTGTATGTCTTTTAGAGAAAGCGTTAACTCTACGTTGTTCTGGTAAACGTCTGCTGTTCCGCGCACCTTGAGAACGTCGCCTTCTTCAATGAGTTTGTTTAGTTCTTCTGCGTCGTCCCAGCATTTCGCGCGCAAAGTTCCTGTTTTGTCGCCCAGTTTAAGCTGGAGGTAGTTGCCGGGTTTGTTGCGGAACGCTCGCATCTCTTTTTGGAATACTAGAAAGAGCGAGTCTACTTTAGTTCCTTTTGCTATTTCGCTTGCCCACTGGGTTTTTGATGCCATAAGCATGAAGCAAATGAGTTAGGAAAGAAAAAAGAATTAACGAGCAATCTTGATGTCGTCTGCAGTTACTGTTACTCTTCCTGCATGGCGCGAGATTTTCACGGCTTTTGCAGAAAGCTCTGTTGCGATCTGCTCGAGAACTACTCCGAGCTCTTGAGCTGCGCATTCGCTCACGCGCTCTGCACCCGCCTTTCTAATTAGGCGCTCGATGGCTGCTAGTGGAAGCGTGGTTGGCGAACCGTTTGAATGGGATTTGCTCTTTTTTGACCTTCTTGCCATGAATTTCACCCTTTAATCTGCCCTAGAATTCCTTTTGCTCGCGAACTATATAAAGGTTTCGTGCTTAGCGCGCGTTTTCAGCGTTCTTTTTGGAATTCGGAGCATTTTTAGGGCTTATTTTGGTGCTTGTTTAAAGTTAGAACTCACACAACCGAATCAGACGGAAGAAATAAGTCTGCGAGCTTGCTATTTCTCTATTTCTTAGCGTTCTTCTCTTTCAGCACCTTCTTTATTCTTTCAGCCGCGTCGCCGAAGCCAAACTCCGTTCCGATTTTGTAGGAGTAGAGTGCGGCGCGCAGAATGAAGATGAAGAAGAGCGCGCTCAGAATTTCTGGAAGAAGCTTTAGGAAGGCGTCCTCTGGAAGCCAAAGCTGGGCTTCGAAAAGGAAGCGCACGAGCGCGAGCGGGAAGCCAGCAAGAAAAGTTGCCGCAAGAAGCCACTGCATCTGCTTCTTGACAATTCCGGCTCCTAAATTGCGCATTCCAATGTAAATGAATACTGATGAGGCAAGTGCTGCGAAAATCAATCCGAAATTAAGTGCTGCTTTTATGTCTTCCATGCTTTCACCTCGCGTAGTCTCCGAGCTTCAAGTAAACGTCCGAGAACGAAGAAATTTGGCTTATGAGCTCTGCATCGGATTCGTTCTCAAGCGAAAGAAATATTCCCTCAACATTCCAGACGCGCATTTTGCTCGTGAGGAAGTGCGCAAATTTTGCAACTGTTCCAGTGTTGTTGTAGAGCAGAAGCGTAGAAATTGAATCGAAGAAAATGAATTTTTCCTTGCTCGGAATTGCAGAAACTGCTTCGCTGAGAGCGATACTGAGCGAAGAGAGGCGCTCAGGACCCGCGAGGAACAAGCACTCGCTCGTCTTTTGGGTTTCCGAGCCAGCTATTTTGGTTATCATGTCTATGAAGATTATCATGCGAGTGTCTACTCCGCTGTCGCCGAGAATGCGCTTCATTGTCGCGAACGGCTTGTTGATGGTTACGTAAACGCCTGGCATTTTCTTGTCGTTCACCAAGTAGCGCAGAATCTCGTTGTTCGTGTTTTGGTACTCGCGCGCGCCAACAGTAATAAGAGCTATGAAATTTTTCTGGTCCTGAATTTTGTCTTGTAGAAGTTCGCCAACTTTTTCCGCCATGAACAATCACCTTAGAAACGTAACTAACGCGTAATAATTAGAGACGTGATTTTATTAAGTTAACTTATAAGAGAAGCGGGCAGGTAGTCGAGACATTAAAAAGCAGCATCTGCGTCTTTGGTGCCTATAGATTGAGAGAAACGAAGCAGATAGCCGTCTGGATCCATTACTAAAAACTCTTTTACGCCTAGCAGTTTGTTGTCTTGATTATACCAGTTTTCATGGGGCTGCACTTTTATTGGATACTTGCCCTGTTTTAAACGCTCAAATAGTAAAGATACGTTGCTGACGTCTATTTGAAAATTTATTCCTCGCCCAAAGGGGTAGTCCAAATCGCCAGTATTCCAGTTTGGATTTGAATTTTCTTCTAGCATTATCTGGCTTCCTTCATATGAAATAAATGCAAACTTTTTTTCCTTGCGTTCGTATTCAATTTTAAAATTCAGCAGAACTGTATAGAAATTTAAACTAGCTATTAAGTTTGAAACGCGCAGTTCTGGAATTAACTTGTTGAATTTCATGGTGATAGTTTATACTTAATCAGTTATATTTCTTATTCCAAGCGTTACAGCACGCCAAACGCCCGCGTTGCAAGAAAACCAGCGATGAGAAGCGAAATTATGTTCAGAATTTTCACGAGAATATTGAGCGAAGGCCCTGCTGTGTCCTTCATTGGGTCGCCCACAGTGTCGCCAACTACTGCCGCGGCATGAGTTTCAGTTCCTTTTCCTCCATATACTCCGCTTTCAACATACTTCTTCGCATTGTCCCAGGCGGCTCCCCCTGTGCACATGAAAACTCCAAGCAACTGCGCTGAAAGAATTGCTCCGCCTAGGAAAGCGCCGAGCGCTTCTGCGCCAAGCGAGAAGCCTACGATGATTGGGAAGAAAAGAACGAGCGCCGCGGGGAAAACAAGCTCGCGAAGCGCTGCTGCAGTGCTTATATCAACACAGCGCGCGTAGTCTGGTTTCTGCGTTCCTTTGAGAATTCCAGGGAATTTTTTGAACTGATCGCGGACTTCTGCAACCATGAGCGAAGCCGCGCGCGCAACTGCTCTCAACGCGTATGAAGAAAAGAGATAAGGAAGCGCGCCTCCAAGAAGCAAACCAACGAACACGTGCGCGAGAGAAATGTTTATTCCAGTTAATCCAGTTTTCAGGAAGTAGGTTGAGTAAAGAGCAACTGCCGCAATTGCCGCCGAGCTGATTGCAAACCCTTTTGTGAGCGCCTTCATTGTGTTTCCGATTTCGTCGAGCTTGCTCATGTTCTCGCGCGCCTCTTTTTCAATTCCGCTCATCTCGCAGATTCCATGTGCATTGTCAACTATCGGTCCATAAGTGTCCATGCTCATTAGAATGCCGACTGTTGCAAGCATTCCCAAGCCCGCGACTCCGATTCCGTAGAAGCCCGCGAACGCATAGCCCGCGTAGATTGCAGCCGCTACGATGACGATTGCAACGAATGTGCTTTCCATTCCAACAGATAAACCGGTGATTAGGTTCGTTGCCGCACCGGTTTGCGAGGCGCGCGCGATTTCTTGCACGGGTTTGCGCGAAGAGGATGTGTAGTAGTCAGTCATAAACGTAATTGCGATTGTTGCAAGCAGGCCGACTGCCGCTGCATAGAAGATTTTCATTTCGCCGAAGAAGAGCTGGACGAAAATGAGGGTGAAGACTGCGGTGATGAGTGTTGCACCTACAAAACCAAGCAGGATGAGGCGCGAGGAGTCTTTTGAATTTGTGCTCTTGCGGCGCACGTACATCGTACCTAAAATTGAAGCGAAAATGCCGGCCGAGTAAACGAAAAGAGGGAATAGAATTCCGCGCATTCCGTATGCTGCACCGCCTAAAATCATTGCTGCAACTGCTGTTGCCGCGTATGATTCAAAAAGGTCTGCTCCGGTTCCAGCGCAGTCTCCAACGTTGTCTCCTACATTGTCTGCAATTGTCGCGGGGTTTCTTGGGTCGTCTTCAGGTATGCGGGTTTCAACTTTGCCAACCAAGTCTGCCCCAACGTCGGCGCCCTTAGTGTATATTCCGCCCCCTACGCGCATGAAAAGAGCAATGAGCGAACCTCCAAAGCCGAAGCCAATAAGAACTTCGGAAGCAACGGCAATTACCTGGGCCTCGCCTTGGGAAATAAGAAGAACATAGCAGACAATGCAGATTATGCTTATTCCAAGAAGACCCAAACCTGCAAGGAACATTCCGTCAACAGTTCCTGCTGAATACGCAATGCGGAGCGCGCTTCCTATTCCCTTGCGCGCCGCCTGCGCTGTGCGCACGTTTGCCATTACAGCTAAACGCATTCCCAGGTAGGCAGTTAAAGCTGAAAGAAGAGCACCAAGAATAAATGCGAGCGCGGTTCCGATTCCGAGCGCAAGGCCTGTGATTAGAGCAATGAGGGCTACGAAAATGGCAATTGTTTTGAACTGGCGCTTAAGGTAGGCGATGGAGCCTTCTCGTATTGCTCCTGCAATTTCCTTCATTTTTTCAGTGCCGGTGTTTTCCTTCTTAAGCTTCGTGAAAATTACTACGCTGTAAACTATGGCGAGAAGCGCGGCAAGCGGCGCAATTGCCAATGCGGCTATTTTGATGGAAGATGCTGTATCCATAATCCCACGACACATAACGAAGTTGTAAAGTGCGGCTTATCTAGCAGTCTCGCGAAGTAGCTCGACTGCTACCTAGCAAACCAGCCTCGTAGCTTAATGCACAGGCGGTTAAATTATTTTGCTGGTTTGCTATAGTAAGAAGAACTTGTTTAATAAACATTTTGCTTCGATTTTCGCACTAATACTTATTCATTCATGCTCTTTTCTGAGATGTGTTCTATTGCGTCTATGAGGGTTGGAATCACGCCTTCGTGCTTTTCTGTTTTCAGAAGAGAAATAAGAAGTTGGGAAACTTTAAATGCTTCTTCTTTGGAGGTTGCTTCTCTTAAGTATCTTATGATTTCAAAGCGCTGGTCTGAGTAAGGATTGAAGCGGAGCTCTTCTGTCAATGCATTGAAATCTGTTCGGAGCTCATCCAGCGCATAGCCTGCAATGTTTGGGATGTCGTCGTCCATTCCTTTTTCAAGCGCCCTGAGCGTTGGAATTGCAGAGTAGAGTTTAATCTGGCGCAGGGCCTGGAGCGCGGCCTCGCAGACGGCTTTTGTCCCTGTTTGATCCCAGGAAAAGGAGTTAACTATTCTCCTGTCAAGCAGGTTTAATTTTGAGAGAATCAAAGGACCTGCCTCCTTTGCCTCAAGCCGACCCAGTGTATAAATTAAGGATATCTGCGCATTTGGCGTTTTTGCTTTCTCAAGCTTCTCCATCAGCTCTGGAATGCGTTCGGTTGCCTTCATAATTTCGAGTGCGTTGCCTGCAACATTCTGTATGTATCGGTCCTCTTTTTCATTCGAAAGGATTTGCATAAGCTTTGGAATTATCTGCCGTGCGTTGAGGTGCGCAAGCGCGTAGAGCGCGCTCGCTCGCGTGTGTTTGTCCAAAGGGTCCGCGTATTCAAACGCCTCCAGGTACTCGGGAATCAGGTGGAATGCTTCAAGCTTTCCAAGCGCCTCTGCTGCTGCCCAGGATGCATAATCGCAGTATATGTACAGCTCAATATCAGAAACTGCTTCGCGCGCATCAAGCTCTCCGAGCGCAAGGATTATTCCTATCTCCTCCAGAAAGTCGTCTGTTTTTTCAAGCCTTGCTCTAAGCTCTGGAATGTATTCCTTTGCATTCCTTCTTCCCAGCTCCCTCGCGGCATTTCTGCTTTTGTCGCCAAAGCTGGAGAGAAGCTGAATGAGTTCGCTGTTGGTTTTTGAAGCCATGGGAGATTCAACTAAAGGAGAAGTTTTTGAGAAAGAAGAATTGTGGATAGCTGAATTTGAAGAAGGAGAAACTGCTTTGCGCTCTAAAAGTACGGTTGCCAAACTTTCACCAGTTTAAGTTTAATGAGTAGGCGCAAGAAGGCGCGGGCCCTCTTCTTTCTTCTTTCCTTTCTGAAGCGGTATAATTTTAAGCGAGTTGAGATAAAGTGTTCGCGCTCCGTCCTGATTTTGCTGGTACTCCTTGTTTTGGGAATCAAGTTCGTACGCTTTTTTGAATGATTCGTACGCCGCCTTGTAGTCTCTTAGATGAATGTACGCAGAACCTAAGTTGTTGTGTATCATTGCTGCGTGCGGAGCAAGCTCAAGCGCGCGCTCGTACTCTTTTACTGCTTCTTTATACCTGCCCGCGATATGCTGAGTTCTCCCAAGCTGATGGCGAATATTGATTATTTCTCCCGTGTCCTGTGCCAAGTTGAGAGCGCATTTATATTCTCTTAATGCTTCGTCATATTTTTTAAGCCTTAAGTAAATAGTGCCCAAATTATAATGTAGCGGAAGAGAGTTAGGGTATTCCTTTACTGCTTGCTTGGAAATTTCTATTGCTTTCCCAAGATTTCCAGAATCTGCGTACACGCCGGCAAGGTTGGCGTATGCTTCGCTCTTCTCCGGCATCGTATCTGAAGCAAGCTCAATTACGTGCTTAAAAGAATTCGCCGCGGCTCCAAACTGCCCAGCTCTTGCAGAAGCAAACCCGAGGCCCATATAGGATTTTATAAATTCTTCCTTAAGTGTAGCGATTTGGCTTTTTGGTGCGAGTTGAAGCGAACTCTTTTGTTCCTTTTCAGCATTTTCAAGCTCGCCTACTTCAATATAGGTTATTGCTAGATTATAATGCGGCAAGTAGCGATTGGGCGAATAGCTTATTGAAGTCTTAAAAGCGTCTATTCCTTCCCTTGTTTTTCCATAGTTCGCGAGATTTGTTCCTGCATCGTCGTAGAACTGCGCCTTTATTTCCTTGCCTGCTAATATCTCGATGTTATCGTATTGCACGGCGTATTTCTCCTTTCCGGGGTCGTCAAGCACTAGATGCCATCCCTTCTCCTCAGCAACCTTGAACTTTTTGAAAATATCTGCGCGGAAAGAAGAGTCTTTTTCAAATGCTTGGTAGTAATACTTTGCCGGAACGTTGTCTTTGAGAAGAATAGCTGTAATCATATGCGAAGTTAATGGCTGGCCAAAAATTTCTGCGCTTAGAACTGCAGGAAGTGCGTATATGCCGTTCTTCCCTGCTGAGTTGATAATAGAGCTTTCATAATAAACTAATTCATTGCAGTCTCCGAGGTTAGTGCTCGCAACATTTGAAGCAGTCTGGCAGCCAAGCGGGGGCAGAGGAAAAGTTTTTAGCTCGTAATCTATTTTTTTTATGTCTTCAAACAGATGATTGGAAACCTTGATTGAGAACTCGAGCGGGGAAGCTCCTGCAGAAAGTTCACGCGCTTTCTTTCTAATTTCTTCATTTGGTTCTAATGGGTTTATATCTGCCATATCGCTCCCTAGGAGAATAGAGCATAAGAGAATTTAAACCCAGCGGTTTTTGAGATAACGAGAGTGCGGGAGCAGGTTTATATAGTAGTTCGCATTGATAGCGAACCCTAGTTTTGCAGCTTGCTATAAGCCCAAATTTCTATGCTCCAGCATGATGCAGCGGTTCATTACTACTTTGATTCCATAGCGCTGTGCAAGCGCTTCAGCTTCATTGTCAATGATGCCGATCTGTGTCCAGAGAACTTTTGCACCTTTCACAACTGCGTCTTGAACAATAGACTCGAGCTTTTCCTGCGTTGTGAAGACGTCTACAATGTCAACGCGCTCTGGAACACTGAATAGGTCGCGGTAGGCTTTTTCCCCTAGAATCTGCTCGCCGGCGCGCGCAGCCTCTGGATTTACAGGTATTACGCGGTAGCCCTTGCTTTGAAGAAAGGAAGCAACTTTGTAGCTGTCGCGCGTAGGGTCGCGGGAGAGCCCAATGATTGCAACGCTCTTGGAGTTTTTCAGAATTTCTGGAATTTCGTTTTCGTACATGAAGGAGAATTGGGGAATGAAGTATATAAATATAAATAGGTGCAGGACGAATATGCTTGTGGTGAAATTATGGAAAACTTGGAAGTGAAGGTTACAAAACCCGATGCAAAAGAAATCGAAAAATTGGGCGCGAAAAGCTGGCCGATTTGGGAGAAGGAAGAAAGCGAATTTGAGTGGGAGTACGGCGAGAAAGAGACGTGCTTGATTCTTGAAGGTCGCGCGCAAGTGAAAAATGAAGAGGGAAAAATCGTTGCTGAATTCGGTGCAGGCGATTTAGTAGTTTTTCCAGAAGGCTTGAAGTGCGTATGGAAAATAACGAAAAAAATAAGAAAACATTACAAGTTCGGCTGATTAAGGAACCAGCATCAGCAGTTCGCTGACAAGGATGTCCCGAGCGCCATGCCTTTTGAGGTCTGAAATTAGCTGGGGCAATTGTTTTTCGTCTACTGCCACTTCAACTGCCCAGCCTTCTCCGTTTGAAAGATAAGAGATAGTTGGAGCGCGCATTGACGGGATGAAACTCGTAATATTGTCCATTATTTCCTTTGTCGGCGCGTTGAGCTTTACCAAGCATCTTTTCTTGGCAGTTATGATTCCTTTTAGTATGAGATTCAGGCTTTCCAGAGTGCTATTTTTTACTGTATTCGAGCTTATATCTGAATTTGTGATGAGAGCAGCTTCTGTCTTCAAAACCTCGTCGCCCATTGTGCGGAGATTGTTTGCGATTAAAGTGGCTCCGCTTGAAACGATATCGACTATCGCATCGCTTATGCCGGTTCTCGTAGATATTTCAACGCTTCCGGAGCGGTAGAGAATTTCAACTGGTATTTTCCTTTTTCCGAAATAGGAGGCGGTTATGTTCGGGTAGGATGTTGCAATTTTTAGATTTTTCAGGTCTTCGAGAGATTGATATGCAGACTCGTCCTTAACAGCAACGCGGAGTATTCCTTTTCCGAAATCTAGAGGAAGAAAAACATAGACCCGCGCGTTTGTCTCCTCCACCATATCTATGCCAGTTATTCCTGCGTCGTATGCCCCGAGTTCGATATCTTTGGGGATCTCTTTTGCATTTACGTAGTAAAAGTCAACGAGCGGGTTGGTGGTTTTTGAAAATGGCATGCGTTCTGTGTAGCTTGCTGAGCGTATGGATGCTTTCTTAAGGAGATCGAGAGTGTCGTCGCGAAGTCTTCCCTTACTTGGGACAGCTATTCTAAGAACATTGGGTCCTGAAAATCCGTTTTTCATAATTCTACCTCGTTTTATATTGGGGCAGAGGATGTATATAAAGGGCGCAGTTTTTAGGGCTTGTTGTTCAAGGTGCGTGCTAGCGTCTCGATCGCGCTTCTAAGCGCAGATTGAAGCTCCTGTAAACCTTTTAGTTTTGTCCACTCTGTTGCGCGCGGAGAGGTTCGTGAGGAGTAAGCAATAAGCGCGGCTTCACTTTCTAAAATGGTGTCGAGAACGCGCAGGTTGTTTTCAATAAGCATAGTAACGCTTGGGATTATGAGCGCTGAGGCTTCGTTCTCATCTGGTAAATTTTGCTCGCTTGAACAGTGTTTGCAATACGTGATGTTGAATGAAGAGTGCGGCTTGGTGCGGATTATTGAGGAGCTAGAATTGCGCGATTCGTGGGCTGAATAAGAACCAGACAGCCTTTGGAGGTACTCTCGCGTTAGGTGAGGATAGGGTGTTTTTATGTTTGCGTTCAGCACGCTTGAGGGGATTACGAAACTGCTGTTCTGCTTCACTGCTAAGCAGAGTTCAGCACTTCCAAAGCCGAGCGAAGGCATGAGCACGCTGATTGAACTTCCGGTCATTTTTTTCTCCATATGAATGAGGTTTATTTCTTTTGAAAGGAGAAGGGAGGTTATTGCCGCATCTGCCTTGCCTGCAATCACTCCATTTAGGGCTTCAGATGCGCTGGGGTAATAGCATACTTCTATAAGCGGGTTGGAAGTTTTAGAAGAAGAAGGCCAATTTTTACGTAGGTTGTGCGGTATGGAGGGAGACAGACGCGCTTGCTCAAGCAGGCGCTTGGTTCCTTCTGCAAATGCGCCTCTGGTTGGAACCGCAAGGCGCACCGGCGGCTGTGTAGTCTGCCATTTGTTTGTAAGTGTCATCGCATCACTTGTATGGATTTGCTGATTAATTGATTAATATAACAGAAAATTATATAAAACTGGCGAAGTTATGAAGGAATTTCAGCCCATGGCGGAAATACTTCGTCATGCGAAGAAGGCGCATCTTTTTGTTCGTTTTTTGGTGTTGTATCGCCGCTTTCAATCTGCATGCGAAGATCAATCAGTTCCCTCTGCAATTTTTCCATTGCATTTAGGATAGTTAAGTCGGGTGATGAAAGAAAGCTTTTTGACCCATCTGACTCGGGTTTTGGGATTGAACGCATGATGGATATTGCGCTGGATACTTTGATGATTGCAGTGCTGAGTTCAGCTTTTGCAGTTGGAAAATCTTCTTTTACGAACGCAGAAAAGCCTAATTCGTAGTGCTCTACGGAATCCAGAAAGACCAAACAGCTGTTTAAGTATTTGACATAAGATGGCAGAAGAGTAGAAAGATCGCATTGAAGCGAACTTTCCATGTCTTCTATTTGCCTGAGAAGGTTGGGGGAAATGCGCGAGCGGTCGAGGGATTGAATTTTATCCAATGTATTTTTTACAAAATTTTGGGCGTTTTTCATCTGATCCCGCAGTTCTTTGAATCGAACTGAAACTGGCAACATATCAGATTTTGCGCTTGAAGTTTCCTGTATTGCATGATAAACATTGAGTCTGAGCTCTTCATAGTGCATGGTGCATTTGATAAGAATGAACGCTGCTTCGAGTTCGGATTGGCTTTTTATTATTGTGTTTTTGTCTGTTTCTGAAAGCAGAGAATTTTCTAAAAGAGTAGGTATGATGGAGTTTAATTTTTCAGAAAACTGTTCAGTTTTGTCAATTTCCAGATGCATTGAAGTGATTTTTGCCAGTATCTCTTTGGTATTTCGATTTTGTTTGGAATTTTCTGCCACAATTTCCGCCAAAGCATTTATGTTCAGGGTATCGATTAGCGAGGACAATTGAGTAGCAAGTATGTTGTACTCGCCTGCCTGCTTTTTCAATTGCACATTGCTCGCTTTGTTTTTGAAGTGCTGAGTAATGGAGTTGTAGCTGTAGTTGGACATGTAGCCGCAGTAAAGCGTTAGCAGTGCGATCATAATTGTTTCTCGAAGACGCGCATTGAACTGATATGTCCAGAGCGCAGGGTATTCGTCCTTGTGCTTTCTGAAAAATCGTCTGAAGCGCGAAGTTGAACTGGAGCTAGCGCTTGCGCTGGTTGTTGATTGGTTTTGGTTTAACCCTAATTGGTTCATACCGCAAATTTATAGTGGGAGGAAGTATTTAAATCCAGAGGTTAAAGAACTTTTTCAACTGCGAAAAGATTTTCCTCTCCAACTTTCTTCAATTCCCCGCGCAGGCGCACCTCGCTCTTGAGAAGCGCGTCCTTCTTGAGCGCGAGAAGAGTCTCGAGTTTTACGCCTTCTGGAAGCTTCTTAAGTCCAAGAAGCGCGAGCGCAGTTTCGCTGCGCGCGCTGGCAGTCACTTCAGCTCCGTCGCTTACTACTGCGCGCAGCTCTTCCGCGTTCTGCTCAACTTTCTTGATTTTTCCCTGAATTTCTGCGCGCATTGATTCCTTCAGATCTGAAATTTTTGTGAGTGTTGCAGAAGTTCTTGGGTTGACGATTACGCGGGAGCGCGCGTTCAGCTGAATTTCGCTGTTTCTGCAGATTGCGTCTTCTATTTTTAGGTAGTCGCCGATTACAAGAGTTTTCACGAGCTCTGCGTGCTCGCCCCAGAAAACAACGCGGATTTTTCCGGTTTCATCAAAAATTGAGCAGGAAGCAAGCTTTCCTTCGCTTCCGTTTCCGCGCTTGAATGTTTTCTGCTCGAAAACTTCGTAGACGCGCCCAGCGATGTCGAGCGGGCCGTCTTCCAAATCCTTGATTTTGTGCGCGCTTTTTGCTTTCATCACGCGCAGTTTGCCGTCGAATGCAAGGTGAAGCTCGCCGCCTTTTGTGTATGCGCCGTCAAGCTGAATGAGGTCGCCCTTCTCAATAGTTCCGTTTTCAAGAAGCGAGGCGTCATTGTTCCAGAGAACGAGCGAAAGAACTGGAACTTCGTTTTCCGGCTCTGCAAGAAGCGCTCGGCAGGTTTTTCCCTGCTTTCCGTTGCGCTCGTAAGTGTAGACTGGAAAGATTCGCAGAATGCGCGCAGTTGTTTTGATGTTGTTTATTTGAGTAGTAAGCTCGCTTAATTTATACTCGCGGTTTTCTGTTTTTTCCGCGAGAACTCCGGTTTCGCGCGCAAGAACAAGAAGGGCTCCCTCGCGCGTTAAAAGGTTTGCAAACTGCTCCTGCTTCTCAGCAATTTTTTTCCCAAGCTCTTCGCTGGAGAATTTCTGAAGCAGTTTGCTTTCGAGCGAATCGCTCGGAGTATTTTCTTTTTCTGAAGCAGGCATGAATATATTTGTTCGCGTCAAATATAAAACGTTATGGAAGAGCGAAAACTTTCAGAAGGAATTTGTATAATTACGGGCGAAGGAATTTGCTCGAATGTTTACGCGCTTAGAAGCGGGAAAAAAACGCTTTTAATTGACACAGGAGACGGCAGTTTGAAGCTTCCTGAACCTGAAATTGTAATTCTAACGCATGGGCATTTTGACCATGCAAACGGAGTGAAAGAAAGCTGGAAGGTTTTTCTGCGCGAAGAAGACATGCAACGCGGGAAAGACGCGATGAATGCTCCGCGCAATGCACAGAAGCTTGATTTCAAGGAGCTTAAGTTTGGAGAGTTTGAGCTTGAAATTATTCACACGCCCGGGCATACCAGCGGCTCGGTCTGCGTATTTGAAAAGAAGAGCAGGATTCTGTTTTCAGGTGACACAAAATTTGCTTACGGGGGAGTAGGAAGAACTGATTTTGGGGGTAATGAGGAGGAGCTTGAAAAGAGCCTCGAAAAAATAGCGCGCATCCCGTATAAACTGCTCTGCCCGGGGCATGGGGAAACCGAAGAAAGAGAGTAGAATGCTGATTTTTCTTACGCCGTGAAACCCTCGAAAATCTGGGGGGTATATATAGAGGTTCAGTACATAATAATAGGTGTGGGAACTATGAAACGAACCTCTAGAACCAGCAGAAAGGCCGCAAAACATGCACGAAAGGCTAAACCTAAATTTAAGCCTAAAGTTAAGGCTAAATCTAAACCTAAAATCAAAACCAAGATTAAGGCTAGTGCGCTGATTAAAAAAGCTAAAAAGAAGCTTTTGAAAAAAATGAAAATGAGTAGAGCGAAGCTGAAAGTGCGAAAAGTAAAAGTGAATAAAGTAAATAAAATAAAGGCAGTTCATGCTGAAATTTCTGCTGTCAGCGGATTTGAAAATCCGAAAAAAGACTTCAAAAATGTGGTTCGAAAGGTGAAGAAATACCACAAGGAAAACACACTCATTCTTCAGCATCGAGATGCTTACACGTACTTGACGAATCTCGCGGGCGAGGGCGCAATCAAGCTCGCGCAGACGCTTGGAGAACCCATGACTGACATTGAGGCCGCGAATGTTTCAAAGCTCAAGATAAGCGGGGTTCGCATGATTCTCAACAAACTGCACAGCGAAGGGCTTGCAGAATACAAGAAAAAGAGGCACCCTGAATCAAACTGGTATACATATATGTGGAGCATAAATCTGACTCCGCTGGATAAAATCATGGAGCACGCGGGAAATAAAATTCCCCGCGGAATTTTTGGGGGCGAGAAAACGGTTGCTGCAAGCGGTTCCGTGAATGCGAATGAAAGCTCGTATTTCGTTTGTTCGACGTGCCAGAGTTCGGCATCCAAGGTGTCCTTCGACGTTGCCATGGACCGATTATTCAGGTGCCATTTATGCGGGGCGCCCCTCATATCCCTCGACGAGTAGAGAAAAAGCATTAAAGCGCTCGCGGTCCATATTATAACGTGGGAGAAAGCTCCACACGGCTCTTAGGGGGGATTCATATGGTGTTTTTGCTTGACAAGAAGAAAACCGAGAAGAAAATCAAGGTAGTTGAGAGAGTTTCCTCGCAGGAGACGAAGAGCATGAAGATTCCTGCAAAACTGCTCAGCTCACTTTCCGAAGTGAAAAAAGCTCTTTCTGAAATCAGCGTAATTACCGAGGTTAAAGAAGAAAAAAACGGAGTGAAAGCAAGCATTGTTGAAAGCATGGACAGGCAGAATAATCCATATTTGTTCGTTTCATTCGCGTTTGGAGAGCGCGAGATTGCAGTTGAATATTCGATAACCCCCGAAGTTCCGAATGTCGACGAGCGCAAGATAAATGTGTGCCAGGTTTTGCTCGAAATTCTTTCGTTCATTGAAGGAAGAAAATCCTATGAAATTGACCGCACGCCGGTTTACGAGTTTATTTCTTCTGCGCTTGCGAGCGCACTCGAATTTGTGACTGTTGACTACTCGAATTTGAAGTTCAAGCACGACACGCTTTCTGCTGAGCACAAAAAGCTCGTGGAAAAACTCGCAAAACTTGAAAACGAGAAGGAAGAGCTGAACAACAACTACTTCGAGATGGTGAAGCGCAACGAGTCGCTCGAGGAGCGCGTAAAACAGCTTGAGAAGCTCACTGATGAAGAGCTTGACGAGGAGATAACGAAGTGGATTGGCGAGCACGACAACCAGATGGACGAGGGAAAATTCTGCAAAATATACAATGTTCCGCGTTCGCGCGTGCAGGAGAGAATTGAGAGAATGCTGAAAGAAGGAAGAGCGAGGAAGATTTAATGAATGAGATGGAAAGGGACGCAGTTGAGCATGGTGCAAAGAATATAGACGAAATTAGGAGCGAAAGCTCGAGTTCGGTGCGCTATAAGCTCAAGAATCTTCTGAAAAAGGAGCTGAAAAAAAGCAAACTTCCGATTGAGCCCGCGATTGTTGAAATCAGCTATCCCGCGGAGCGCATTCTGGAGCCGCGCGCAATTGAACAGAATTTGAAATCGCTCGGCTTTGTCGAGCCGCTTGATTTGGAACGGGGCTTGTTTTCCATAAAGAAGGAGGGCGAGTACAATGTGCTTCTTGCGTTTGAGCCGGATTCAATAGGCATTTCGCTTTACTCAATTTCTGAAGACGAAAGGTATGCGAAAAAAGAGATTATGCTCAAGGCGCTGAGCGCGCTCGTTATGCTCAGCGATGCGTACGAACTCGATTTTCATGGCTTGCTTTTGAGGCTCACGAAAACCATCGAAATGGAGATTGGGGGCTCGAGCTACGGAAAGCGCGAGGACCGCGAGTACTTGGAGAGCACGTTTGGCACGCTTTTTGAAAGTGCGAGGCAGTCTGCAGAGAACTACGAAAAACTGCGAAAATCAGTTGAGCAGATAAAGACGCAGCTGATACCTGCGCTCATGTTTACTATTCACGAGAGCCGAGGCGCTGGAGCTGAGAAAAGGGAGGAGCTCGAGAGGCTTCAGGAAAGCTTGACTATTCTGCACCGCGAGATGAAGAAGGCAGAAGTTGAAAAACAGGCGCAGAAAAACAGAATTTTGAAGTTTGTGCAGGAAGAGGAAATGCGCCTCTTGAAAGAAACGCACGCAGAACAGCGAATAGAGGAGGAGCTTGAGGAGCTGGAGAAGCAGGCGCACGAGCTTGAGGAGATGCGCGAAGAAAGCAAACGGCAGAGCGCAGGTTTCCAGCAGGAAATAGGAATAAAAGTGAAGAAACTGCACGAAACTAAGAGTGAAGTGGAAAAGGAGAGGAAGAAAGCTTTAGACTTTGATAAAACACGGATTAAGCTTGAGGCAGATCTCGGAAACTGGAGCAAAAAACTTGAGGAGGCAACAGGCAAACTCGGGGAGCTTGAAAAGGAGCTCGCGGAAAAGGAGAATTTGAAAGCGGAAATTGAGGAAAGACTGAAAAATTTTGATACTAATAAAGAGCAGATGTTGAAGAGCGCAGAGCAAAGAAAGATAGAGATAAAAGAGATGGAGAGCGCATTTTCCGCGCGAGAGAGCGAGCTGAAGGAAATTGATGAACTGAAGAAACTCGAAGAGCAGAAAATTAAAGAGCTTGTTATTAATAAGGGAAGGCTTGCTGAGAAATTGGAGTTTGCGCAGAAGGAGCGCGATGAAGTTGAGAATGCACTTGCACGGCAGGAAAAAGAATTTGCAGAGCTTGAAGAAAAAATGGATGAAGCGCGCATTTCAAAGGAAAATGCGGCCGAAAGAAATGAGCAGAAGAGGCGCGAGATTGGCGATGTAGAAAGAGCGCAGGCAAAATACGAGGAAGAAATCGCAAATTTGAGCGCGAAGGAGAGAGAAGCAGAAGCGCGCCTGAATGGGCTTAAAGTTGAGCTGCGCGTGAAAGAAGAGAAATCTGCGCAGTTGAAGGAGAAACTGGAAGCAATGAAAGAAGAAACCGGGCGGCTCAATGCAGATACCGAAGAGCTTAAGAGCATAGAGGTAGAAATTCAGAAATTGGAGAAAGAAAAGAAAAGCGCGGAAGGAAGAAAGGAAAAAACCGCGCGCAGGCTGGTTGAAGCGAAGAAAACACTCGAACAGAAGAAAAAACTTGCAGAAGAAACGGAAAGGAAAGCAAAAGAAAAAGAAAGCGCACTTGGAGAAGTTGAGAGTGAGATAGGTATGGTTGAGGAAAGAACCGAAAAAGCAAACAAAACGCTACTGGGCAGGCTTCCGATTATAGGCAGATTCTTCAGTGGAAAAGCAAGCGCGGAGATAAAGAGAGAAAAGAACGGAAACGACGTGTCGAAAGAAGCGATGAAGCTTCAGGAAAAAATTGACGCTATTGAAAATATGTATACTACGCAGATTAGGGCTATTGAAGAGGAGCTCAGAGGCGGAAGAAACGAAAATGAAAGAGAAAGAAGCGAAAAAAGCAAGGAGAATGCTAAAATGCTCGAAAACCGCGTGCGCGAGCTTTCTGAGGAGAAGGAAAAGCTTCAGAAGGAGCACGAGCGCGAAATTGGCGAGCTCAAGAGCATGGTTGAAAAGCTTAAAGAAAAAGCGAGAGAAACGCGCGAGGCCGAAGAAGAAGTGAAAGAAGCAAAAACTGAAAAAGCAGAGAGCGCAGTGAAGAAGGTAGAAAGAACTGGCGGAAGCGCATTCTTGCTTGAAAGAGATGCCAAAAAAACTGAGAAGAAAGAAAGCGAGAGCGCAGAGATGTTGAGCAAGGAAAGCTACAAATTGGAGGTAGTGAGAGAAAAACCTGCTGCATATACGCTTATCGCTGCAGAAGAGGAGCGCAACATTCTTCAAAAAACGAAGAAAATGTTTGGTGATAAGCGTTGAAAGCCCGCAATATCGCAATCATACTTATTTTGATTATTATTGCAGCTGCGTTTGCAGTTCTTGTGCTTACGAGCGAGGAAGCTCCAGCAAGCAAAGTTTACGAAGGAAGCTCTGCTTTTCTAATTGGCTATACGCGCGCAGGAGTGCTTAATTACGGGGAGAAAAACGGTTCGTACATTCACTTCTTGAATTTAGCGGTTTCTTCAAAGTATGTTGGCAGCTATGAGCTCGAGTATTTGTGGCTGAAAACAAGGCCGCTGAAGCAGGTTTATTTTCTTGATTACGAGCGCGTGGGAATGGGCAATTTTGAAGTGTTTAAAACAAGTTTTGGCGGGAAGCTCGCTGAATATGGACTGGATGCGCGCAAAAGCTCAGTTGACGAAATTAAGCGCAAGAAGGACTGTGTTATTATTATAGCGAGCGGGCTAATGCCTACGCCGCTGGCTGAGAATAATACGCTTTTGGAGATGATTGAGGCAAACAATACTGTAATTTATATGGGCAAAGGATTTGATCTCTCATTGAGCAGAACTGGCGCCCCAGAGCCGCTGGGTGAAAACTTCTCGCGCGCTCTTGGCATAGCGTATTCAAGCAAAGGAGTTGAACTTCTTTCTTCAGCCCAGGGAAAAGCGAGAATGAGCCGAGAAAATGAGAGCGCAGTAATTGCGTATGAGAACGCGGGCTACTTAATAATTCTTCCAGAACTGGAGAGGCTGAAAAATGCTGAAGACACTGCAGATTTTCTTGCGTATTATATAGTACAAAACGGCTGGCAGACGCCGCTTTCAAATAGAACGGTGCGTGCGAATTTAAGCGGAAATTTTGCTGAAAACTACGCTGCGAATGTTACGCTCTTTTCAAATAGAAGCGCGGAAAATCAGGGCTATGGACGCGTAATCTACCGCGCGCAGATGAAAAATGGAAGCATTGGTGAAATTAAAGGAGTTTTAGATACAGTGGGAGAACGTGTGCGTTCTGGAAATCTGCTGGTGGTAAGCGAGCAGGTATTCCCAGCTGTAAATTATACAATTGCCTATCAATTCCCTGAAAATTACACGAGCACGCGCGCGGTTTCGCTCAAACTAAGAACATGGAAGAATAATGTGCTTGTTGAAGAGAAAGAAGCAGGGCGCATCAAAGTCAAAACGATCGGAATCGGCTCTGAAGTGATCGGCCAGAATTTGAGCGCGGGAAATTACTTGATTGAACTCGTTGATGATTTTGGAAAAGTTAAGGGCGCCGCCATGCTTCATGTGAGCAACTTGAGCGTGAATATAGTTGATGCCTCCAATACGCTGGATAGGTTTGGATTTAGCGTAAAAATCGACGGCCAGCCAGCAGAGAACTTTGAGGGAATAATAAGAATTGACAACGGAAGCGCAAACTACCGATTCAAAACCGCGAGCACAGGAACGTTTGCAATAAAGACTACTCCGCTGTCTGCGGGGAAACATGTTTTTGGAGTAGAGTTGCCTGGAAGCGGCTATGTTTGGAGACGTATTTACACGTTAGGAGAAACTGGAGTTACTGTTTCGCTTCCCATGATGATGCTTGGTGTAGGAGTTGTAATACTCATCGCAGTATTCTTCCTTCTGCGGAGACCCGAACGAAATCTTTGGAGCATCGAACATGCTCCTGAGATGGAAGAAAAAGAGGAAGAGGTTAAACTTTCGTTTGAGCAGCTGCTCGAAATTTTCAAGCGCGTTGAAGAAAAAATCGATGTTGGAGAAAGCGAGGAACTCATGCCATTGACGATTGGGGATTTGAGCAGGGATATAGGAAAATGCTGCACGCTTGACAGCGCGCCGTTAAACGTAACGACTACCAACTTGAGTGAGATACTTGAGAAGGAAGTGAAAAAAGGAAGGTTTGTGAAGCTTCATGAGCATTATCTGCCAAAGAAGTTCCTTGAAAAAAGCAAGCGCGGAATGGATTACCTGGTAAGCTACCGCTTGATTTTTGATTTGATGATTGAGAAGGGAATACGAAATATCAGAGCAGGCGAACCGTGCGATTTTGAAGTTGAGCGCGGGTCGCAGGTTTACTTTGTACATATCTATGATGCAAAAACAGCTGTACGCAATGCTCTTCAGCTTGTTAGAAAGGGAAAGAATATTCTCGTACTTTTTGACGAGGACGCGCGCTCCAAAGCTAAAGAACTTCTGCTAAAGCACAAGGAGGAGTATATTCGCTTGAACCTTGAAGTTATGTACGGAAAAATTGAGCTGAAGACGCTCAAGGAATTTCTCGCATTCCTGGAGGCAGTATAACGTGGTGGATTACTGTTTCGTTTGCAAGCGCGAGAAAGCCGGAAGAGAACTTGAGCTCGATTTCATAATGCGCACGCTTATTCGGGTTAGAAGAAAGCTTGGAATTCTGCGCTCGGAGGGAAAGATGCTGGTTGTCTGCGAGGAATGCTTGCCCACGTATGAAAAAAACCTCGAGGCGTTCAGCAAAAAGGTTGCAACATACGGAGTAATAGGAGTATTTGTGGCGCTTGCCGAAGTAATTCTCGCGCACAATCTTCTCGCGGGCGCAATTTTAGGATTATTCATTCTCGCGCTTTCGTTTTTGAGCTATGTGCCGGCGCTGAAGGAAAAGAAGAAATGAAGCAAAAATTAATCAGTAATTCTCAGTGAGAAGTATTTGGCATTTGAAGCAGTCTGCTTTCTCTGGAGTCTTGCGCTCAACTTCACTGCATCGCGCGCCCCAATTCCTATTTTTCCGAGAATTGAGAAAATCGCGGAGTAGGTGCAGCCGAACTTTTTCAAAAGAACAAAAAGAGACTCTTCATTCATTGCGTAGTCGTGCTTCGCGAACTCTGTTTCCACGTCGTGAATCTGCTCCTCGCTCAAGCCGCGCGTTCTAAGCTACTTCTTGAATTCTTTTGGGTCGAAGTTGATTTTCATCGTGAAACCGCTTACTAATTGGGGGAAGAAG